>NZ_JBFRER010000046.1:0-52529 GCF_052114405.1 Streptomyces sp. M-16
CGCCCCGCCCGCCGGGCCGTCGTCCCGGCTCACCCCCAACGCCCAACTGGCCCTGACCTACCGGGCGACCGCCAAGTACCACCGGCACAGCGTCGGCGTCGCCGACGGGTACGTCCCCGACAAGTACTGCGTCATGAACCCGTCGGGCGGCACCGGCTCCCTCGGCTACCCGCACTTCAACCACGCCTACGACGGTTCCGTCGACCCGGCCAAGCCCACCGCCCTGCTCTACGAGGGTGACGGCAAGGGCCGCTGGCGCCTGGCCGGCCTCGAATGGATGGTCGTGGACAAGGACGGCCTGGTGGAGACCGACGACGACCGTCCGTCCCTGTTCGGGGAACCCTTCCGCGGCCCGCTGCCCCCTCGCTTCCCGGGGCAGAAGGTCCACTACTCGCTGCACCTGTGGCTGTGGAAGGACAACCCCGCCGGACGCTTCGAGCCCTTCAACACGGCGCTCACCTGCCGCCCCGGCACCACCCGGCCCCGCCCGGTCGCCCAGGCTCCCGCCACCACCCCTTAGAGGAGGCGGCGCCCCCGTTCGGAGGCCCGCCGGGTGCAGGCCGCCCGAAGCACCGCGAAGGTGGATGAAACGGCCCCACCTCACCAGGAGTTCCGATGCCCGTTCGCAGCCTGAAGCCCGTTCTCGCCTGCGCGGCCGCCGTGTCGCTCGGCCTGGCCGCCGTGCCGGCGGCCCATGCGGTGGACGGTCCCGCGCCCGACCCGCGCAACCGGCAGGCCATGCGGGACATGGCGACGGCGATGGCGGTGACGGCCAAGTACGTGGACGAGCGGGAGGCCATCAAGGACGGGTACGTCCCGCACGGAGAGGCGTGCATGAGCAACCCGTTCGGGGTCGGCTCCATGGGCTACCACTACGTCAAGGAGGCCTACTGGGGTTCGAAGGACCCCGCCAAGCCGACCGCGCTCCTCTACAGCTACACGAAGGACCGCAACGGGCGGCGCAAGCTCCAGACCGTGGAGTGGATGTCCACCGACCGCGACCAGGACCTGAAGACCACCGACGACCGGCCGAGCATGTTCGGGCTGCCCTTCGACGGGCCGATGCCCGGCCACTGGGCGGGCATGCCCAAGCACTACGACCTGCACATGTGGGCGTACGAGAAGAACCCGGCGGGCCGCTTCCACAACTGGAACCCGGCCCTGCCCTGCCCGAACAAGCCCCCGCAGGTACCGGGCGCCGCCAACCCGTCGACGCACGCGCACGGCCACTAGGGCACCGCCCGGCGCCGTCAACTGCCTCCCACATATGACTCACCCGAAAGGACGGGGTTCCGCGTTTGCCCGGCGATACGCTGGTCGCACTCGCGAGACTCCGGCTCATGGGAGCACTGATGAACCCGGAACACAGCTGGCCGATCCCCCCGCCGGGCGGCTGGACTGCCGACGACCTGGACACGCTTCCGAATCTGCCTCCGCACACGGAGCTGATCGACGGGAGCCTGATCTTCGTGAGTCCGCAGACCCTCTTCCACATGCGCGCGGTCAGCTTCTTCCAGCGACAACTGGAGGAGACGGTCCCCCCCGGTCTGGAAGTCCTGCGCGAGTTCACCATCGACATCGATCGGCGCAACCGCCCCGAGCCCGACGTCATCGTGTTCCGCGAGGACGTCCTCACCGATCTGGAGCAGACCCGGTTCGCCGCCGAGGCGGTCCTGCTCGCGATCGAGGTCGTCTCTCCCGAATCCGTCGACCGCGACCGCGAGACCAAACCCCTGAAGTACGCGCGGGCGGGAATCCTCCACTACTGGCGAGTGGAGAACAAGGACGGCCGCGCCGTCGTCTACGTGTACGAGCTCGACCCGGCGACCAAGGCGTACGTCGCCACCGGCATCTTCCACGACCGGCTCAAGGTCTCGGCCCCCTTCCCCATCGACCTCGACCTCACCGCCATCACGGCCAAGCGGACACGGCCCGAGTAGACGGCCGCACGCGACAGGGCCCGGCTCCCCCGAGGGAGCCGGGCCCTGTCGCGTACAGCAGGATCAGCGGACGAACGTGCTCGCCTGACCCGCCAGGTCCAGGAAGTACTGCGGGGCCAGACCCAGGACCAGGGTGACGGCCACGCCGACCGCGATGGTCGTCATCGTCAGCGGCGAGGGGACGGCCACGGTCGGGCCGTCGGCCTTCGGCTCGCTGAAGAACATCAGCACGATCACCCTGATGTAGAAGAACGCGGCGATCGCGGACGAGATGACACCGACCACGACCAGCATCCCCGCGCCGCCCTCCGCCGCCGCCTTGAACACGGCGAACTTGCCCGCGAAGCCCGAGGTCAGCGGGATGCCGGCGAAGGCCAGCAGGAACACCGCGAACACCGCGGCGGTGAGCGGCGAACGCCGGCCCAGTCCCGCCCACTTCGACAGGTGCGTGGCCTCGCCGCCCGCGTCGCGCACCAGCGTGACCACCGCGAAGGCGCCGATCGTCACGAAGGAGTAGGCCAGCAGGTAGAAGAGGACGGACTGGACGCCCTCCGCCGAGGTCGCGATCACACCGGCCAGGATGAAGCCCGCGTGCGCGATCGAGGAGTACGCCAGGAGCCGCTTCACGTCGGTCTGGGTCACGGCGATCACCGCGCCCGCCAGCATCGTGACGATCGCGACGCCCCACATCACCGGCCGCCAGTCCCAGCGCAGGCCGGGGAGGACCACGTAGAGCAGGCGCAGCAGCGCGCCGAAGGCGGCCACCTTGGTCGCCGCGGCCATGAAGCCGGTGACCGGGGTCGGGGCGCCCTGGTAGACGTCCGGGGTCCACATGTGGAAGGGGACCGCGCCGACCTTGAACAGCAGGCCCATCAGGATCAGCGCACCGCCGATCAGCAGCAGCGCGTCGTTGCCCATGGTGGAGGCCAGGGCCGGGTCGAGCTTGGCGACGGTGCCGTCGACCACGTCGGCGATCA
Organism: Streptomyces sp. M-16; assembly: GCF_052114405.1. Lineage (NCBI taxonomy): Bacteria > Bacillati > Actinomycetota > Actinomycetes > Kitasatosporales > Streptomycetaceae > Streptomyces > Streptomyces sp. M-16. The sequence goes on from NZ_JBFRER010000046.1 coordinate 2,918, forward strand.
CCGCGTAGGAGACCGAGCCCGCGTAGCCGTAGATCAGCGCGATGCCGAAGAGGAGGAAGGCGGAGGAGAACGCGCCGAGCAGGAAGTACTTGACCGCGGCCTCCTGCGACATCAGCCGCTGGCGGCGGGCGACGGCGCAGAGCAGGTACAGCGGGAGGGAGAAGACCTCCAGCGCGATGAACAGCGTCAGCAGGTCGTCGGCCGCCGGGAAGATCAGCATGCCGGCGATCGCGAACAGGGCCAGCGGGAACACCTCGGTGGTGGTGAACCCGGCCTTGACGGCTGCCTTCTCGCTCTCGCTGCCCGGTACCGAAGCGGCCTGGGCGGCGAAGGAGTCCACCCGGTTGCCGTGCGCCGCCGGGTCCAGGCGGCGCTCGGCGAAGGTGAACACGGCCACGATCGAGGCCAGCAGGATCGTGCCCTGGAGGAACAGGGCCGGGCCGTCCACGGCGATGGCGCCCATGGCCGCGATGTGCGCCTTGGTGCTGCCGTAGCCGCCGGCGGCGAGGCCGACGACCGCCGCGAAGGCCGAGGCCAGCGCGGCGACGGCCAGGAACACCTGGACGTAGTAACGGGACTTGCGCGGGACGAAGGCCTCGACGAGGACTCCGAGGACGGCCGCGCCCACCACGATCAGCGTGGGCGCCAGCTGGGCGTACTCGATGTGCGGGGCCGGGATCTTGTCGGCCGGTCCGTTGGCCGCCAGGGTCAGCAGGGCCTGGGCAGCAGTCGCGGTGCTCACTTGGCCGCCTCCCCATTCTTGGCCTCGACGGCCACCTCGGGCTTCGGATCGGTCTGCTTCACGTCCGACATGGTGTGCTCCACCGCCGGGTTGACGATGTCGGTGAGCACCTTCGGGTAGACGCCCAGTCCGATCAGCAGCGCGATCAGCGGGGCGACCACGAGGACCTCGCGCAGGCGCAGGTCCCGCATGCCGGAGACCTCCTCCTTGACGGGACCGGTCATGGTGCGCTGGTACAGGACCAGGGTGTAGAGCGCCGCCAGCACGATCCCGACGGTGGCGATGATCCCGACGACCGGGTAGCGGGCGAACGTGCCGACCAGTACCAGGAACTCGCTGACGAAGGGCGCCAGGCCCGGCAGGGAGAGGGTGGCGAGGCCGCCGATCAGGAAGGTGCCGGCGAGGACCGGGGCCACCTTCTGGACGCCGCCGTAGTCGGCGATGAGCCGCGAGCCGCGCCGGGAGATCAGGAATCCGGCGACCAGCATCAGCGCGGCCGTCGAGATCCCGTGGTTGACCATGTAGAGCGTCGCGCCCGACTGGCCCTGGGAGGTCATCGCGAAGATGCCCAGGATGATGAAGCCGAAGTGCGAGATCGACGCGTACGCGACCAGCCGCTTGATGTCCCGCTGTCCGACCGCGAGGAGCGCGCCGTAGACGATGCTGATCAGGGCCAGGACGAGGATCACCGGGGTGGCCCACTTGCTGGCGTCGGGGAAGAGCCCGAGGCAGAAGCGGAGCATCGCGAAGGTGCCGACCTTGTCGACGACCGCGGTGATCAGCACGGCGACCGGGGCGGTGGCCTCGCCCATCGCGTTCGGGAGCCAGGTGTGCAGCGGCCACAGCGGGGCCTTCACCGCGAAGGCGAAGAAGAAGCCGAGGAAGAGGAGCCGCTCGGTGTTGGTGGCCATGTCGAGGGTGCCGGCGGCGCGGGCGGCGGTGATCTCCTGGAGGGAGAAGTTCCCGGCGACCACGTACAGCCCGATGACGGCGGCCAGCATGATCAGACCGCCGACCAGGTTGTAGAGGAGGAACTTGACCGCCGCGTAGGAGCGCTGCGCGGCCGCGTTCTCGTCGGTGCCCGCGTGGGCCCGGTCCCCGAAGCCGCCGATGAGGAAGTACATCGGGATGAGCATGGCTTCGAAGAAGATGTAGAAGAGGAAGACGTCGGTGGCCTCGAAGGAGATGATCACCATCGCCTCGACCATCAGGATCAGGGCGAAGAAGCCCTGCGTCGGCCGCCAGCGCGAGTTCGACGTCTCCAGCGGGTCGGCGTCGTTCCAGCCGGCGCCGATGACGAAGGGGATCAGCAGGGCGGTGAGCGCGATCAGCGCCACCCCGATGCCGTCGACGCCCAGTTCGTAGCGGACGCCGAAGTCCTTGATCCAGGCGTGGGACTCGGTGAGCTGGTAGCGGTCGCCACCGGGCTCGAAGCGGACCGCGACCAGCACGGCCAGGGCCAGCGTGGCCAGGGAGAACAGCAGCGCGAGCCACTTGGCGGCGGTCCTGCGGGCGGCCGGGACGGCCGCCGTGAGGACCGCGCCGACCGCGGGCACGGCCGCCGTCACCGTCAGAAGCGGGAAACTCATCTCACACCGCCCTCATCAGCAGGGTCGCGGCGATCAGGATCGCCGTGCCCCCGAACATCGAGACCGCGTAGCTGCGGGCGTAGCCGTTCTGCAGCTTGCGCAGCCGGCCCGAGAGCCCGCCGACCGAGGCGGCCGTCCCGTTGACGACTCCGTCGACCAGGCTGTGGTCCACGTAGACGAGCGAGCGGGTCAGGTGCTCTCCGCCGCGCACCAGCACGACGTGGTTGAAGTCGTCCTGGTACAGGTCGCGGCGGGCCGCCCGGGTGAGGAACGAGCCGCGCGGGGCGACGACCGGGACGGGCTTCCTGCCGTACATCCCCCAGGCGATGGCGACACCGATCACCAGGACCACCATGGTGGACAGGGTGACCGTCAGGGCGCTGATCGGCGGGTTGCCGTGCGCCTCCCCGGTGACCGGCTCCAGCCAGTCCACGAACCGGTCGCCGATCGAGAAGAACCCGCCCGCGAAGACCGAGCCGAAGGCGAGCACGATCATCGGGAGGGTCATGGACTTCGGGGACTCGTGCGGGTGCGGGGCGTGGCCTTCCGCGTCCGGCTGCCAGCGCTTCTCGCCGAAGAAGGTGAGGAGCATGACCCGGGTCATGTAGAAGGCGGTGATCGCCGCGCCCAGCAGGGCCACTCCGCCGAGGATCCAGCCCTCGGTGCCGCCCTTCGCGAAGGCCGCCTCGATGATCTTGTCCTTGGAGAAGAAGCCCGACAGTCCCGGGAAGCCGATGATGGCGAGGTAGCCGAGGCCGAAGGTCACGAAGGTGATCGGCATGTACGTCCGCAGGCCGCCGTACTTGCGCATGTCCACCTCGTCGTTCATCCCGTGCATCACGGAACCGGCGCCGAGGAAGAGGCCCGCCTTGAAGAAGCCGTGCGTGACCAGGTGCATGATCGCGAAGACGTAGCCGATCGGGCCGAGGCCCGCCGCGAGGATCATGTAGCCGATCTGCGACATCGTGGACCCGGCGAGGGCCTTCTTGATGTCGTCCTTCGCGCAACCGACGATCGCACCGAAGAGCAGCGTGACCGCGCCGACGACCGTGACCACCAGCTGGGCGTCCGGCGCCCCGTTGAAGATGGCGGCCGAGCGGACGATCAGGTAGACGCCGGCGGTGACCATGGTCGCCGCGTGGATCAGGGCCGAGACCGGGGTCGGGCCCTCCATCGCGTCGCCGAGCCAGGACTGCAGCGGCACCTGCGCCGACTTGCCGCAGGCGGCCAGCAGCAGCATCAGGCCGATCGCCGTCAGCTTGCCCTCGGTGGCCCCGCCGACCGCCGCGAAGAGCGGCTGGAAGGCGAAGGTACCGAACGTGGTGAACATCAGCATGATCGCGATCGACAGACCCATGTCACCGACGCGGTTGACCAGGAAGGCCTTCTTCGCGGCCGTGGCCGCGCTGGGCTTGTGCTGCCAGAACCCGATCAGCAGGTACGAGGCCAGGCCCACGCCCTCCCAGCCGAAGTACAGCAGGAGGTAGTTGTCGGCGAGGACGAGCAGCAGCATCGCCGCGACGAACAGGTTGAGGTAGCCGAAGAAGCGGCGGCGGCGCTCGTCGTGCTCCATGTAGCCGATGGAGTAGATGTGGATGAGCGTGCCCACGCCGGAGATCAGCAGGACGAAGGTCATCGACAGCTGGTCCAGCTGGAACGCCATGTCCGCCCGGAAGCCCTCCACCGGGACCCAGGTGTACAGGAACTGGTGCAGGGTCCGCTCGTCGGCGCTGCGGCCCAGCATGTCGGCGAACAGGACCAGGCCGATGCCGAAGGAGACGGCGGCGAACAGGGTGCCGAGCCAGTGCCCGGCCTTGTCGAGGCGCCGGCCGCCGCAGAGCAGCACCACCGCTCCGAGCAGGGGCGCCGCGATCAGCAGCGCAATCAGATTCTCCACTGTGAGCGCCCCTTACAGCTTCATCAGGCTGGCGTCGTCGACCGAGGCCGAGTGGCGGGTACGGAACAGCGACACGATGATCGCGAGGCCCACCACGACCTCCGCGGCGGCGACGACCATCGTGAAGAACGCGATGATCTGGCCGTCGAGGTTGCCGTGCATCCGGGAGAAGGCCACGAACGCGAGGTTGCATGCGTTGAGCATCAGCTCGATGCACATGAACAGCACGATCGCGTTCCTCCGGACGAGCACGCCGGCCGCGCCGATGGTGAACAGCAGGGCCGCCAGGTACAGGTAGTTGACCGGGTTCACTTCGAGGCCTCCTCACGGCCGAGGCGCTCCGCGGAGCGCTGCTCCAGCGCCTTGAGGTCGTCCAGGGCCTGGCCCGACACGTCGCGGACCTGACCGCGGGACCGCAGCGTCTTGCTGACGGTCAGCTCGGACGGGGTGCCGTCCGGGAGCAGGCCGGCCACGTCGACCGCGTTGTGCCGGGCGTAGACGCCGGGCGCCGGCAGCGGCGGGAGCTGCACGCCCTCGCGCACGCGCTTCTCGGCGAGTTCGCGCTGGGTGGCGGCCCGCTCGGTGCGCTCGCGGTGGGTGAGCACCATCGCGCCGACGGCCGCCGTGATCAGCAGGGCGCCGGTGATCTCGAAGGCGAAGATGTAGCGGGTGAAGATCAGCTCGGCCAGGCCCTGGACGTGTCCGGCGGAGTTCACCCGGCCGAGCCCGTTGAAGTGGGTGAGCCCGGCGTTGGCGATGCCGGCGATCAGCAGGATGCCGAAGCCGAGCCCGCACAGGACGGCGAGCCAGCGCTGCCCCTTGAGGGTTTCCTTCAGCGAGTCCGCCGCCGTGACGCCGACGAGCATGACCACGAAGAGGAAGAGCATCATGATGGCGCCGGTGTAGACGATGACCTGGACGACGCCCAGGAAGTACGCCCCGTTGGCGAGGTAGAACACCGCCAGGATGATCATCGTCCCGGCGAGGCAGAGGGCGCTGTGGACGGCCTTGCGCATCAGGACCGTGCACAGCGCGCCGATGACGGCGACGGTGCCCAGCACCCAGAACTGCACGGCCTCGCCCGTGGACGTGAGGGTGGCGCCGGAGGCGGCGAGGGCGCTCATGCCTGCACCCCCTTGACGGAACCGGCCGAACCGGCGGAACCGGCGGAACCGGAGGAACCGGCCGAGTCGGCCGAGTCGGCCGAGTCCGCGGCCGTCTCGCCCTTGGAGACCGCCACCTGCCGGACCGTGCCCGGAGCGGCGCCCGTCACCAGTCCCCGGTAGTAGTCCTGCTCGTCCGTCCCCGGGAAGATCGAGTGCGGGGTCTCCACCATGCCCTCGGTCAGACCCGCGAGGAGCTGCTCCTTGGTGTAGATCAGCGCCTCGCGGCTGGAGTCGGCGAGCTCGAACTCGTTCGTCATCGTCAGCGCCCGGGTGGGGCAGGCCTCGATGCACAGCCCGCACAGGATGCAGCGGGCGTAGTTGATCTGGTAGACCCGCCCGTACCGCTCGCCCGGGGAGTAGCGCTCCTCCTCGGTGTTGTCCGCGCCCTCCACGTAGATCGCGTCGGCGGGACAGGCCCAGGCGCACAGCTCGCACCCGATGCACTTCTCCAGACCGTCGGGGTGGCGGTTGAGCTGGTGCCGTCCGTGGAAGCGCGGAGCGGTGGTCTTCTCCTGCTCCGGGTACTGCTCGGTGAGGCGCTTCTTGAACATGGCCTTGAAGGTCACGCCGAACCCGGCCACCGGGTTCTGCCACTTTTCCTCAGACACGTCTCAACCCTCCTCTCGGTCACTGTCGGGGTTCGCCCCGCCGCTGACGATCAGCTCCCGCTCCGCGCGGGGCCGCCGGCGCGGTACGGGCGCCAGGTGCTGGCCGGGCTTGGGCGGTACGGGGAACCCGCCCGCCATCGGGTCGAAGGCCCCGGCCGCCGCGGCCTCGCCGGCCTCCTCGGCCGCCGCCTTCTCCCGCTTGTCGCGGAAGAGGTCCGCGACGAAGGAGAGCAGCAGGATCGCGACGACCGCCCCGCCCACGTAGAGGACGATCTCGCTGAAGTCGTAGCGCTCGTTGCGCAGCGCCCGGACGGTGGCGACCAGCATCAGCCACACCACGGAGACCGGGATCAGCACCTTCCAGCCGAGCTTCATCAGCTGGTCGTAGCGCACGCGCGGCAGCGTGCCGCGCAGCCAGATGAAGAAGAACAGCAGCAGCTGCACCTTGATGACGAACCAGAGCATCGGCCACCAGCCGTGGTTCGCGCCCTCCCAGAAGTGGCTGATCGGGTACGGGGCCCGCCAGCCGCCCAGGAAGAGGGTGACCGAGACCGCCGAGACGGTGACCATGTTGACGTACTCGGCCAGCATGAACAGCGCGAACTTGATGGAGGAGTACTCGGTGTTGAAACCGCCGACCAGGTCGCCCTCGGACTCCGGCATGTCGAAGGGGGCGCGGTTGGTCTCGCCGACCATCGTGATGACGTAGATGATGAAGGACACCGGCAGCAGCACGATGTACCAGCGGTCCGCCTGCGCCTCCACGATCGCCGAGGTCGACATCGACCCGGAGTAGAGGAACACCGAGGCGAAGGCCGCGCCCATCGCGATCTCGTACGAGATCATCTGCGCGCAGGAGCGCAGGCCGCCGAGGAGCGGGTACGTGGAGCCGGAGGACCAGCCCGCGAGCACGATGCCGTAGATGCCGACGGAGGCGACGGCGAGGACGTAGAGCATCGCGATGGGCAGGTCGGTCAGCTGCATCGTGGTGCGCTGCCCGAAGATGGAGACCTGGTCGTCGGCCGGGCCGAAGGGGATCACCGCGATGGCCATGAAGGCCGGGATCGCCGCGATGATCGGGGCCAGGACGTAGACCACCTTGTCGGCCCGCTTGACGATCAGGTCTTCCTTCAGCATCAGCTTGACCCCGTCGGCGAGCGACTGGAGCATGCCCCAGGGCCCGTGCCGGTTGGGGCCGATGCGCAGCTGCATCCAGGCGACGACCTTGCGCTCCCACACGATGGAGAAGAGCACGGTCACCATCAGGAAGGCGAAGCAGAACACCGCCTTGACGAGGACCAGCCACCAGACGTCCCTGCCGAACAGGGAGAGGTCCTCGGCAGCGAGCTGTACCGCGTTCACGCGCCCACCTCCGCATCGGGGTCGCTGCTGTCGGCCGGGGCCGCCGGGCCGATCCGGACGAGGGTGCCCGGACGGGCGCCGGTGTCGGCGAGGACGCCGCGGCCGGTGGAGTTCAGCGGGAGCCAGACCACCCGGTCGGGCATCTCGGTTACCTTCAGCGGGAGTTGCACCGAGCCGGCCGGGCCGGTCACGGCGAGGACGTCCCCGTCCTTGACGCCGGTCTCGGCGGCCGTGGTGGCCGACAGCCGGGCGTTCGCCTCGTGCCGGGTGCCGGCCAGGGCGTCGTCGCCCTCCTGGAGGAGGCCCCGGTCCAGCAGCAGCCGGTGACCCGCGAGGACCGCCTCGCCCGCGCCGGGGCGGGGCAGCGGCTCGGTGGCGGTGGACTGCTCCGCCGCGAGCTCCCCCTCCCAGGGGCCGAGCCGCTCCAGCTCGCGCCGTACGGCGTGTACGTCGGGCAGCGCGATCGGCCGGTCGGCCGCGTCGGCCAGCATGTGCAGCACCCGGGCATCGGCGGGGGCCAGCCGGCGGGTCATCTGGTCGGGCTTGAGGGCGGCCTCGAACGGCCGGATCCGGCCTTCCCAGTTGATGAACGTGCCGGTCTTCTCGGCGACGGCGGCGACCGGCAGGACCACGTCCGCGTGGTCGGTGACCTCGCCGGGCCGCAGTTCCAGGGAGACCACGAAGGCCTCCTCCAGGGCGGTCCTGGCCCGCCGCGGGTCCGGCAGGTCGGCGAGCTCGACGCCCGCGACCAGCAGGGCGGACAGCTCGCGGGTGGCGGCCGCCTCCACGATCTGCCCGGTGTCACGGCCGTAGCGGTGCGGGAGTTCGTCCAGCCCCCAGGCGGTGGCGACCTCGTCGCGGGCCCGCGGGTCGGTGGCCGGACGGCCGCCCGGCAGCAAGGACGGCAGCGCGCCCGCCTCGACGGCGGCCCGCTCCCCCGCGCGGCGCGGGATCCACACCAGCCGGGCCCCGGTCGCCGTCGCGGCCCGTACGGCCGCGGTCAGCGCGCCGGGCACGCCCGCCAGGCGCTCCCCGACCACGAGGACCGCGCCGGGCCGGCGCAGCGCCTCGGCGGCTTCGTCGCCGCCGGCCTCCAGTCCGGTCCGGGTCGCGAGGGCGTCCAGCCACTCCGGCTCGGTGCCGGGGGCGGCGGGCAGCAGGGTGCCGCCCGCCTTGGTGAGGCCGCGGGTGGCGAAGGGCGCCAGCGCGAAGGTCCGCTGCTTGTGCCTGCGGTGGGCCTTGCGCAGCCGCAGGAAGACCCCGGGGGCCTCCTCCTCGGCCTCGATCCCGGCGAGCAGCACGGTGGGCGCCGCCTCCAGGGAGGCGTACGTGACGCCCGTGCCGTCGAGGTCCTTGCCGGTGCCCGCCACGGTGGCGGCCAGGAAGTCGGCCTCCTCCGCGCTGTGCACCCGGGCCCGGAAGTCGATGTCGTTGGTGCCGAGCACGACCCGGGCGAACTTGGCGTACGCGTAGGCGTCCTCGACGGTGAGCCGGCCTCCGGTCAGCACCCCGGCCCGGCCGCGCGCGGCGGCCAGTCCCTTCGCGGCGGCCTCCAGGGCCTCCGGCCAGCTCGCCGGGGCGAGGACGCCGTCGGCGCCGCGCACCAGCGGGGTGGTCAGCCGGTCCGGGCGCTGCGCGTAGCGGAACCCGAAGCGGCCCTTGTCGCAGATCCACTCCTCGTTGACCTCGGGGTCCTCGGCGGCGAGGCGGCGCAGCACCTTGCCGCGCCGGTGGTCGGTCCGGGTCGCGCAGCCGCCCGCGCAGTGCTCGCACACGCTCGGGGAGGAGACGAGGTCGAAGGGGCGGGAGCGGAAGCGGTAGGCGGCCGAGGTGAGGGCGCCGACGGGGCAGATCTGGATGGTGTTGCCGGAGAAGTACGACTGGAAGGGGTCGCCCTCGCCGGTGCCGACCTGCTGGAGCGCGCCGCGTTCCAGCAGCTCGATCATGGGGTCGCCGGCGATCTCGTTGGAGAAGCGGGTGCAGCGCGCGCACAGCACGCACCGCTCGCGGTCCAGGAGCACCTGCGTGGAGATCGGGACGGGCTTCTCGTAGGTGCGCTTGTGGCCCTCGAAGCGCGATTCGGCGTTGCCGTGGGACATCGCCTGGTTCTGCAGGGGGCATTCGCCGCCCTTGTCGCAGACGGGGCAGTCCAGCGGGTGGTTGATGAGCAGCAGCTCCATCACCCCGCGCTGGGCCTTGTCGGCGACCGGGGAGGTGAGCTGGGTCTTGACGACCATGCCGTCGGTACAGGTGATCGTGCAGGAGGCCATCGGCTTGCGCTGGCCCTCGACCTCGACGATGCACTGGCGGCAGGCGCCGGCCGGGGGCAGGAGGGGGTGGTCGCAGAACCGGGGGATCTCGATGCCGAGCTGTTCGGCGGCCCGGATGACGAGGGTGCCCTTGGGGACCGACAGTTCGAGCCCGTCGATGGTCAGGGACACCGTGTTCTCGTCCTGTGGCCGGCCGGCGGCCTCTCCGCCACCGGCCGGAGCGTTCGTGGCGACGGTCATGCGTTCACCTCCGAGTCAGCCCAGAGGGTCGACTTCTTGGGGTCGAAGGGGCAGCCCTTGCCCGTGATGTGCTGCTCGTACTCCGCGCGGAAGTACTTCAGCGAGGAGAAGATGGGGCTGGCGGCGCCGTCGCCGAGGGCGCAGAAGGACTTGCCGTTGATGTTGTCGGCGATGTCGTTCAGCTTGTCGAGGTCGGACATGACGCCCTTGCCGGCCTCGATGTCGCGCAGCAGCTGGACGAGCCAGTACGTGCCCTCGCGGCAGGGCGTGCACTTGCCGCAGGACTCGTGGGCGTAGAACTCGGTCCAGCGGGTGACGGCGCGCACCACGCAGGTGGTCTCGTCGAAGCACTGGAGGGCCTTGGTGCCGAGCATGGAGCCGGCCGCGCCGACGCCCTCGTAGTCCAGCGGGACGTCGAGGTGCTCGTCGGTGAACATGGGGGTGGAGGAGCCGCCGGGGGTCCAGAACTTCAGCCGGTGGCCGGGGCGCATGCCGCCGCTCATGTCGAGGAGCTGGCGGAGGGTGATGCCGAGGGGCGCCTCGTACTGGCCGGGGCCGACGACGTGCCCGGACAGCGAGTAGAGCGTGAAGCCGGGGGACTTCTCCGTCCCCATCGCCTTGAACCAGTCCTTGCCCTTGTTCAGGATCGCGGGAACCGAGGCGATGGATTCGACGTTGTTGACGACAGTGGGGCACGCGTAGAGCCCCTCGACCGCGGGGAAGGGGGGGCGCAGCCGGGGCTGACCGCGCCGGCCTTCGAGGGAGTCGAGCAGTGCCGTCTCCTCGCCGCAGATGTACGCGCCCGCTCCCGCGTGCACCGTGATGTCGAGGTCGCGTCCGCTGCCGCCGATGTCCTTGCCGAGGTACCCGGCCGCGTACGCCTCGCGCACGGCCTCGTGCAGGCGCCGCAGCACGGGGACGGTCTCGCCGCGCAGGTAGATGAAGGCGTGCTCCGACCGGATCGCGTAGCAGGCGATGATCATGCCCTCGATGAGGGAGTGCGGGTTGGCGAAGAGGAGGGGGATGTCCTTGCAGGTTCCCGGCTCGGACTCGTCCGCGTTCACGACGAGGTAGTGCGGCTTGCCGTCGCCCTGCGGGATGAACTGCCACTTCATTCCGGTGGGGAAGCCCGCGCCGCCGCGGCCGCGCAGTCCGGAGTCCTTGACGTAGGCGATCACCTCGTCCGGGGTCATCGCGAGCGCCTTGCGCAGGCCCTCGTACCCCTCGTGACGCCGGTAGGTCTCCAGCGTCCACGACTCGGGCTCGTCCCAGAACGCCGACAGGACGGGCGCGAGGAGCTTCTCCGGGCTGGTCCCTCCCCCGGCCTCCGGCTGGGAGGTGCCCCCGTGCCTTTCCTTCGGGGTGGACACGCTCATCACTCCCCTCCCTCTGTGGTGGCTTCGCCGCGCGCCTCGCCGCGGGGGTGCACGACCGGGGCGTGCGGAGCTTCGCCGCGGGCGATGCGCAGTCCGATCAGGGAGGCGGGGCCGGCGCCGCCGCTCGCGGCCACCGCGCCCTCGCGCTCGTCCGGGAAGCCCGCCAGGATCCGGGCGGTCTCCTTGTACGTGCACAGCGGCGCGCCCCGGGTCGGTTCGACGGGGCGGCCGGCCAGCAGGTCGTCGACCAGGGCCTTGGCGGATTCGGGGGTCTGGTTGTCGAAGAACTCCCAGTTGACCATCACCACGGGGGCGTAGTCGCAGGCCGCGTTGCACTCGATGTGCTCCAGCGTCACCTTGCCGTCGGGGGTGGTCTCGTTGTTGCCGACCCCCAGGTGCTGCTTGAGCTCGTCGAAGATGGCGTCGCCGCCCATGACGGCGCACAGGGTGTTGGTGCAGACGCCGACCTGGTAGTCGCCGGAGGGCTTGCGGCGGTACATCGTGTAGAAGGTGGCGACCGCGGTGACCTCGGCGGTGGTCAGGCCCAGCACCTCGGCGCAGAAGCGGATGCCGGTGCGCGAGACGTGGCCCTCCTCGGACTGCGTCAGGTGCAGCAGCGGCAGCAGCGCGGAGCGGCTGTCGGGGTAGCGGGCGATGACCTCGGCGGCGTCGGCCTCCAGCCGGGCTCGTACGTCGGCCGGGAAGTCGGGGGCCGGAAGCTGGGGCATCCCCAGACTGACGTCTGTCATCGGTCGACGCCTCCCATCACGGGGTCGATGGAGGCGACGGCGACGATGACGTCGGCGACCTGGCCGCCTTCGCACATCGCGGCCATGGCCTGCAGGTTGGTGAAGGACGGGTCGCGGAAGTGGACCCGGTAGGGGCGGGTTCCGCCGTCGGAGACGACGTGCACGCCGAGCTCGCCCTTGGGGGACTCGACGGCGGCGTACGCCTGTCCGGCCGGCACCCGGAAGCCCTCGGTGACGAGCTTGAAGTGGTGGATGAGGGCCTCCATGGAGGTGCCCATGATGTTCTTGATGTGGTCGAGGGAGTTGCCGAGGCCGTCGGGTCCCATGGCGAGCTGAGCGGGCCAGGCGATCTTCTTGTCGGCGACCATGACCGGGCCGGGCTCCAGCCGGTCCAGGCACTGCTCGACGATCCGCAGGGACTGGCGCATCTCCTCCAGGCGGACCAGGAAGCGTCCGTAGGAGTCGCAGCTCTCGGTGGTGGGGACGTCGAACTCGTAGGTGTCGTAGCCGCAGTACGGGTCCGTCTTGCGCAGGTCGTGCGGCAGCCCGGCCGAGCGCAGGATCGGGCCGGTGGCGCCCAGGGCCATGCAGCCGGTGAGGTCGAGGTAGCCGACGTCCTGCATGCGGGCCTTGAAGATGGGGTTGCCGGTGGCGAGCTTGTCGTACTCCGGCAGGTTCTTCTTCATGGTCTTCACGAACTCGCGCAGCTGGTCGACCGCGCCGGGGGGCAGGTCCTGGGCGAGGCCGCCGGGGCGGACGAACGCGTGGTTCATGCGCAGGCCGGTGATCAGCTCGAAGACGTCGAGGATCAGCTCGCGGTCCCGGAACCCGTAGATCATGATCGTGGTCGCGCCCAGCTCCATGCCGCCGGTGGCGATGCACACCAGGTGGGAGGAGAGCCGGTTGAGCTCCATCAGCAGGACGCGGATGACGGTGGCGCGGTCCGGGATCTGGTCGGTGATGCCGAGCAGCTTCTCGACGCCGAGGCAGTACGCCGTCTCGTTGAAGAACGGCGTCAGGTAGTCCATGCGCGTGACGAAGGTGGTGCCCTGCGTCCAGTTGCGGAATTCGAGGTTCTTCTCGATGCCGGTGTGCAGGTAGCCGATGCCGCAGCGGGCCTCGGTGACCGTCTCGCCGTCGATCTCCAGGATCAGCCGGAGCACCCCGTGGGTGGAGGGGTGCTGGGGACCCATGTTGACGACGATGCGCTCGTCGTCCGCGCGGGCCGCCGACTGGACGATCTCGTCCCAGTCGCCGCCGGTGACGGTGTAGACGGTGCCCTCGGTGGTCTCGCGGGAGGACGCGTGGTGCGATGCGTTCGGGGTGTTCATCAGCTGTACGACCTCCGCTGGTCGGGAGCCGGGATCTGGGCGCCCTTGTACTCGATGGCGATGCCGCCGAGCGGGTAGTCCTTGCGCTGGGGGAAGCCCTGCCAGTCGTCCGGCATCATGATCCGCGTGAGGGCCGGGTGGCCGTCGAAGACGATGCCGAAGAAGTCGTAGGCCTCCCGCTCGTGCCAGTCGTTGGTGGGGTACACCGCCACCAGGGACGGGAGGTGCGGGTCGGCGTCGGGGACCGACACCTCCAGGCGGACGATCCTGCCGTGGGTGAGCGAACGCAGGTGGTAGACGGCGTGCAGCTCGCGGCCCGTGTCGCCGGGGAAGTGGACCCCGCTGACCCCGGTGCAGAGCTCGAAGCGCAGCGCCGGGTCGTCGCGCAGGGTGGAGGCCACCCGTACGAGGTGCTCGCGGGCGATGTGGAAGGTGAGCTCGCCGCGGTCCACCACCGTCTTCTCGATGGCGTGGGCGGGGAGCAGGTCCTGCTCCTCCAGGGCGCCTTCGAGCTCGTCGGCCACCTCGTCGAACCAGGAGCCGTAGGGGCGCGCGGACGCCCCGGGCAGGGCCACGGTGCGGACGAGGCCGCTGTAGCCGCTGGTGTCGCCGCCGTTTTCCGCCCCGAACATGCCCTTGCGCACGCCGATCACCTCGGGCCCGGCCGAGGTGCGGGGAGCGGGGACGTTGTTGCCGTTCTCGACGGCCGGGTCGTCGCTCACCGGAGGAGCCCCTTCATCTCGATGGTGGGGAGGGCCTTGAGGGCCGCCTCCTCCGCCTCGCGCGCCGCCTCTTCCCGGTTCACGCCGAGCTTGGAGCCCTGGATCTTCTGGTGGAGCTTGAGGATCGCGTCCATCAGCATCTCGGGGCGGGGCGGGCAGCCGGGGAGGTAGATGTCCACCGGGACGATGTGGTCGACGCCCTGGACGATCGCGTAGTTGTTGAACATTCCGCCCGAAGAGGCGCAAACACCCATGGAGATGACCCACTTGGGGGCGGGCATCTGGTCGTACACCTGACGCAGCACCGGCGCCATCTTCTGACTGACCCGTCCGGCGACGATCATCAGGTCGGCCTGGCGCGGGGAGCCGCGGAAGACCTCCATGCCGAAGCGGGCCAGGTCGTAGCGGCCGGCTCCGGTGGTCATCATCTCGATGGCGCAGCACGCCAGGCCGAAGGTGGCCGGGAAGACGGATGACTTGCGCACCCAGCCCGCGGCCTGTTCGACGGTGGTCAGCAGGAAGCCGCTCGGCAGCTTCTCTTCCAGTCCCATGGAAAATTCAGCCCCTCAGTCCCATTCCAGGCCGCCGCGGCGCCAGACGTAGGCGTAGGCGACGAAGACGGTGAGCACGAAGAGGAGCATCTCGACGAGCCCGAAGATCCCCAGGGAGTCGAAGGTGACGGCCCAGGGGTAGAGGAAGACGATCTCGATGTCGAAGACGATGAAGAGCATCGCCGTCAGGTAGTACTTGATGGGGAAGCGACCGCCCCCGGCGGGCATCGGGGTGGGTTCGATGCCGCACTCGTAGGCTTCAAGCTTCGCCCGGTTGTACCGTTTTGGGCCGATCAGCGTGGCCATGACCACGGAGAAGATCGCAAACCCTGCGCCGATGGCGCCGAGCACGAGGATGGGTGCGTACGCATTCACGCTCCTCGCTCCTTCCAGTCGTCCTTGACCGTTGGACCGCTGCGCCGGCGACGGGTGAGCTCCACCTCGGGAAGATCACCCCGGGAAGCCGGGGGACCGCATGTGAGGCAGTTCACAAGCCGGGCTGGTGCGCATCTTATGCCCGCCGGTCTGTGATCTGCGACACGGGTAACAACACCGAGTTTGTGATCTCCACCACCCGACGAACGATCATGAAGCCCGCCGAGGGGTGATCTTCGTACGCAAGGCATCCACATGATCACCAAAGGTGACATCCGGGCCCGTCATCCCAGGTGGAAGACGTGTCGCCCTATCAAACGATGTCCTCCACAGGCAAATTGGCCCCACTTCCGCCCAGGTGATAAAGGAACCCGCATCCCCCGGTCGGGGGGTCCGGGGTACGGGAGTGGACGCGGTGGCCGAGAGTCGACGGCGACAGGGAGGGGTGGTCGATGCTGTGCATCCGTTCACGAACCGCACGGCAAGCTCACGGTCGGATCACGGACCGGCCACAGCGCCCTCACGACGGGAGGTAACTGTGACCTGCACCACACCGGATCGAGACCATGAAAAGGGGGCTTGGCCATCTGTACGGGTCGATGGTAGGCAGTGGATCAATTCGGACTTATTACTGAAACCCCATGATCACAGCCTTGTGAAGGGGTGTCCGTTTCGCCCGTTACGGCGTCAATAAGGGTCGCGACGCGCCCGGTTCGCGCCCGGATTCCGCAACTGTGGCGCAGACCACGTTTCTTGAAGGAAACCCGGCACCCCTGATAGCGGTTGTCCCATGTCCCACACCGCTCACATACCCAGCCACCGGAAGCCGCGCCGTAGCGCCTCGAAGCTCGCGGTTCGCGCCGGAGTTGCCGGTGGCGTCCTCAGCACCCTCGCCATGGCCGGCACCGCGAGCGCGACCCCTTCGTCCCCCGAGCCCGTGGCCGAGACGACGCTCGAAATGCCGGTGCTCGACCTGAACCTCGGTGCCGAGGTCTCCAGCGCCGTCAACACGGCCGCCGAGAACACCCGCGTCGCCGCCGTAGAGGCCGCCGTGACCGGCGAGCTGAACGCCCAGGAGGAGAACGCCCGTACGGGTGCCGCCGCCGAGGCGAAGCAGGCCAAGGAAGACGCCACCAAGGCCGCCGAGCAGAAGGCCAAGCAGGAGGCCGACCGCAAGGCCGAGGCCGAGCGCGCCACCCGCAGCGCCGGCCGCAGCTCGCTCACCACCGCCTCCGCGTCGGACGACAGCGGCTTCACCTCCAACGGCTCGGGCACCGGTTCCACCTCCAAGGCCACCGGTTCCGCCGCCGCCATCGTGAACTTCGCCCGCGCCCAGATCGGCAAGGCGTACGTCATGGGCGCCACCGGCTCCTCCGCGTACGACTGCTCGGGCCTCGTCCAGGCCGCCTACCGCCAGGCCGGCATCACCCTGGACCGCACCTCCCAGGACCAGTCGCTGGCCGGCTCCTCGGTCTCGCTGAGCAACCTGCAGCCCGGCGACATCCTCTACTGGGGCCCCAAGGGCAGCGCCTACCACGTCGCCATCTACGTGGGCGGCGGCAAGTTCGTCGGCGCGCAGAACCCCAGCACCGGCATCGTCGAGCGCAACCTCAGCTACGACATGCCGACGGGCGCCGTCCGCGTCCTCTGACCCCTCCGGTCGCCACGAGGGCCGGCACTCCCCCGCTCGGGGGCGGAGTGCCGGCCCTCCGGCACGCCCCGGCACGCCCCCGCACGGCCGCCCGCGCACCCCGCTCGGTGACGCGGTACCCAAGCCCCCGGGGCCCTGAGAAGATGGGCGGACGCCGGACCGAGACCTGGAGGTGGTGACCCGGTGAGCAGACGGACCTACGAGGACCACGGCACCGGCGACGACCCCACCGCCGTCCCGGCCGCCGCCGGGCTCGCCCTCCTCGCCGTCGGCGGCTGGCTGTTGACCACCGCCCGCCCCTGGCAGAAACCGGGACATCCCCTCACCCTGGCCCTCGGCTGGACCCTCTCGGGCGCCCTGCTGGTGTCCGGACTCGTCCTGCTGACCCGCTGCGTACGCGCGGTGCACGACGCCCAGGACGCCCCCCAGGGCCCCGGGAACGACTGAACCGCCCCCCGGACCCCCGGGAGGCGGCTCGACCCGCCGCAGGCCCCGGATCAGGCCTTCGGGGCCACCTTCGAGAGGCCGTTGATGATGCGGTCCATCGCGTCGCCGCCCGTCGGGTCGGTCAGGTTCGCCAGCATCTTCAGGGTGAAGCGCATCAGCACCGGGTGCGTCAGACCGCGCTGCGCGGCGATCTTCATGACCGTCGGGTTGCCGATCAGCTTCACGAAGGCGCGGCCCAGCGTGTAGTAGCCGCCGTACGTCTCCTTCAGCACCTTCGGGTAACCGTGCAGCGCCAGTTCCCGCTGCGCCGGAGTGGCCCGCGCGTGCGCCTGCACGATCACCTCGGCGGCGATCTGCCCGGACTCCATCGCGTAGGCGATGCCCTCGCCGTTGAACGGGTTGACGAGCCCGCCCGCGTCACCGACCAGCAGCAGGCCCTTGGTGTAGTGCGGCTGGCGGTTGAACGCCATCGGCAGGGCCGCGCCGCGGATCGGCTGCGTCATGTTCTCCGGGGTGTAGCCCCAGTCCTCCGGCATCGACGCGCACCAGGCCTTGAGGACCTCGCGCCAGTCCAGCTCCTTGAACGCGGAGGAGGAGTTGAGGATGCCGAGGCCGACGTTGGAGGTGCCGTCGCCCATGCCGAAGATCCAGCCGTAGCCGGGCAGCAGCCGGTCCTGGGGGCCGCGCCGGTCCCACAGCTCCAGCCAGGACTCCAGGTAGTCGTCGTCGTGCCGCGGCGAGGTGAAGTACGTGCGCACCGCGACGCCCATCGGGCGGTCCTCGCGCCGGTGCAGGCCCATCGCCAGGGACAGCCGCGAGGAGTTGCCGTCGGCCGCGACCACGAGCGGGGCGTGGAAGGTGACCGGGGTCTTCTCCTCGCCCAGCTTGGCCTGAACGCCCGTGATGTGCCCGGTACGGGGGTCGCGGACGGGCTCGCCGACGTTGCAGCGCTCGTACAGCCGGGCCCCGGCCTTCTGCGCCTGGCGGGCCAGGGTCTCGTCGAAGTCATCACGCTTTCGGACGAGTCCGTAGTCCGGGTACGAGGCCAGTTCCGGCCAGTCCAGCTGGAGCCGCTGCCCGCCGCCGATGATGCGCAGACCCTTGTTGCGGAGCCAGCCGGCCTCTTCGGAGATGTCGATGCCCATCGACACCAGCTGCTTGGTCGCCCGCGGGGTCAGACCGTCACCGCAGACCTTCTCGCGCGGGAACGCCGTCTTCTCCAGCAGCAGGACGTCCAGTCCGGCCTGGGCGAGGTGGTAGGCGGTCGTGGAGCCGGCGGGCCCGGCC
Organism: Streptomyces sp. M-16; assembly: GCF_052114405.1. Lineage (NCBI taxonomy): Bacteria > Bacillati > Actinomycetota > Actinomycetes > Kitasatosporales > Streptomycetaceae > Streptomyces > Streptomyces sp. M-16. The sequence goes on from NZ_JBFRER010000046.1 coordinate 21,281, forward strand.
CCGACGACGATCACATCCGCGGAGTGTTCGGAGAGGGGCTCGGTCACTGCGGGGTCTCCCGAAGGCTCGATAAGGGGTGCCCAACGGCACGGGACATGACGCAGTCTATGCAGCGAGAGAGATCGCGATCCCGAAGGGCTGCCCCGATGACCACCTCACCGACCCGGCCACTCCCCGATGTCACGCTGCGCGTGCCGACGGACGAGGACGCGCACGCCTGGCACCACGTCTTCGACGACCCCGACGTGATGGAGTTCCTCGGCGGCCCGGCCGAGCTGTCCCACTACGAGGAGATCACCGCCCGGCAGCGGATGCACGACGCGCAGCTCGGGTACTGCCTGTGGACGCTCCTGGACGCCGAGGGCGAGGTCCTCGGCTTCACCGGGGCGCAGCCGTGGCCCGCGCACAAGGAGTGGGGCCCGGTCGGCGAGATCGAGATCGGCTGGCGGCTCGGGCGCGAGGCGTGGGGACGGGGCTACGCGTACGCCGCGGCGCTGGCGACGCTGGAGCGGGTGCGGGAGGCGGGGGTGCCGAAGGTGGTGGCGATGATCGACGATGCGAACGTCCGCTCGGCGGCGGTGGCGGAGCGGCTGGGCATGACGCTGGCCGAGACCTTTCCCCTGCCGGGGGGTCGGCGGGTGGGGCGGCGCTACGAACTCTCCCTCGCGGCGGGGTAGGGGGTCCGGGGGCCGGTTCCCCCCGGGTGTGGATGCAGGTGCGCTTCCGTCTGCGGCTGGGTGGCCGCTGCGCGGGCCTGCTCCCCTACCCGCCCTTCCCCCATCCCCCCGGACGGAGTCTGGGGGATGGGTAGGGGAAAGCCCGCGCAGCGGCAACGCACCCGCACACGACGGCCGCACACCGGCCACGGGCAGCGGCCCCGCCCAGCGGGCTGCCGGACGGAGTCCGGCGCAGCGCGGCGAAGCCGGGGAGGCCGCCTGCGGCCGAGCCGTGCGAGCTGCGCGTTAAAAAATGGACAGGCCCGTCAGGGTCGTGAAGCGGTCGAGGGCCGCGACGCCCGCGACCGAGTTGCCCTGGGCGTCGAGCCCCGGGCTCCAGACGGCCAGGCTGCAGCGGCCCGGGACGACCGCGACGATGCCGCCGCCGACCCCGCTCTTGCCCGGCAGCCCGACCCGGTAGGCGAACTCGCCCGCCGCGTCGTACGTCCCGCAGGTCAGCATCACCGCGTTGATCTGCTTCGCCTCGCTGCGCGTCAGGAGCCGGGAGCCGTTCGCGCGCAGCCCGTGCCGGGCCAGGAAGCCGCCCGCCAGGGCGAGGTCGGCGCAGCTCATCTCGATGGAGCACTGCCAGAAGTAGTGGTCCAGCAGCGCCGGTACGGGGTTGTCGATGTTGCCGTAGGAGGCCATGAAGTGCGCGACGGCCGCGTTGCGGTCGCCGTGCTCGTGCTCCGAGGCGGCCACCTCCGCGTCGAAGCCGATGTCCGGGTTGCCGCTCTCCTGGCGGAGGAATTCCAGGAGTTCGCTGCTCGCGTCGCCGGTCAGGGTCTGGAGCCGGTCGGTGACGACGAGCGCCCCCGCGTTGATGAACGGGTTGCGGGGGATGCCGTTCTCGTACTCCAGCTGGACCAGGGAGTTGAACGGGTTGCCGGAGGGCTCCCGGCCCACCCGCTCCCACAGGCTGTCGCCGCCCTCCGCGAGCGCCAGGGCGAGCGCGAAGACCTTGGTGACGGACTGGGCGGAGAAGGGGACGCGCCAGTCCCCCGCCCCGTAGACGTTGCCGTCCAGGTCGGCGAGCGCCATCCCGAACTGCCCGGGGTTCACGGACGCCAGTGCCGGGATGTACTCGGCGGGGGTGCCGCTGCCCACCAGCGGGGCGACGTCGGCCGCGACCCGCTCCAGCAGCGCCGCGTAGTCGAAGGGCCGGGTCTCCACCGTGCGCTACTCCTTGACCCCGCGGTGCAGCGCCACGATGCCGCCGCTCAGGTTGCGCCACGCGACCCGGCCCCAGCCGGCCTTCTGCAGCAGGGCGGCCAGCGCGGGCTGGTCGGGCCACTCTCGGATGGACTCGGCGAGGTACACGTACGCGTCGGGGTTGGAGGAGACCGCGCGGGCCACGGGCGGCAGCGCGCGCATCAGGTACTCGGTGTAGACCGTCCGGAACGGCGCCCAGGTCGGCTGCGAGAACTCGCAGATCACGACCTGTCCGCCGGGCTTGGTCACCCGGTACAGCTCGCCCAGCGCGGCGTCGGTGTCCTGGACGTTGCGCAGCCCGAAGGAGATGGTCACGGTGTCGAAGACGTCGTCCTTGAACGGCAGCTTCGTCGCGTCGCCCGCCGTCAGCGGAAGCCACGGGTTGCGCTTCTTGCCCTCGCGCAGCATGCCGAGGGAGAAGTCGCAGGGCACGACGTAGGCGCCGGTCGCGGCGAAGGGCAGCGAGGAGGTCGCGGTTCCGGCGGCCAGGTCGAGCACCTGCTGGCCGGGGCGGGCGGCGACCGCCTTGGCGACCTCCTTGCGCCACAGCCGGGCCTGGCCGAGGGACAGGACGTCGTTGGTGAGGTCGTAGTTGGCGGCCACACCGTCGAACATGGAGGCGACTTCGTGCGGCTGCTTGTCCAGGGAAGCCCTTGTCACTGGCGTTGGCCCCTCGGTGCTCGGTGGATCTGCGGTTCGGCGGGTACGGGCCCATCCTCTCAGGCCCCCGCCCCGCCCGGACGGCTGCCCCGGCCGGACCCCTGCCCCCACCCGCCCCGGACCCGTGCCCGCGCCGGGTCCGSCCGGCCCCGGATCCGGTGCGGCCCCGATCCGGCCCGGCCCCGGATCCGGCGCGGCCACAGGCCTGCGGGGCACACTGGACGGACATACCGAACAAAGGGTTTCAGGATGCCGACAGGCCAGTCACTCAGCGCGGGACGGATCGAGCGGCGCAGGCGGCTGCGCCGCACGGTCCTGTGGGCGGCGGCGTTAGCCGCCCTGTCGGTCGCCGCCTACCGGCTCGGGCCGGCGCAGGACCGCCCCGCCGACGCACGCCCCCCGGCCCGCTCCGACCGGGGGAACACCGAGGGGAACACGGACGGCAACGCCCAGGGGCCCGGCACCTCCCCCTCGGTGGGGTTCACGGCCTCCTCGGCCGCCGGGAAGGCCCAGGGCCAGGGGCAGGCACTGCGCTGGCGGGTGGAGGTGGAGAACGGCAGCGGGGTCGACCCGGACGGCGCGGCCCGCACCGTCGAGGCGATCCTCGGGGACCGGCGCGGCTGGATACGCGACCCCGCGTACGGCTTCCGGCTGGCCGGCCGCGGGGAACCCGTGGACTTCGTCGTCAAGATCGCCACCCCCGGGACCACCGACCGGCTGTGCGAGGTGGTCACCCCGGAGCTCGTCGGGGAGACGAACTGCCGGGTCGGCCACACCGTCGTGGTGAACCTCAAGCGCTGGCAGGAGGGTTCGCCCCAGTTCAGCGGATCCCCGCAGGAGTACCGGGCACTGATCGTCAACCACGAGGTGGGCCACGAACTCGGCCACGAGCACGAGACCTGCCCGCGCCCCGGAGCGCCCGCCCCCGCGATGATGCAGCAGATCAAGGGCCTGCTCGGCTGCACCTCGAACGCCTGGCCCTACTCCGCCGACGGCACCTACCTGGCCGGACCCCGCGTCCCCTGAGGACGGATCAGCGGCGGCGGTGCAGCAGCCGGCCCGCGATGACGGTGGCCACGCACGTGCTCGCGCCCCGCTCGGGCAGCTCGGCCGGCCCGGCGACGGCGAACACCGCGAAACGGGCCGCCGCGCCCTCCCGCAGCTCCCCGTGGAAGGCCTCCTGCGGCGTGCGGAGCCCCGCGAAGGGGTCGAGGGACGGCGCGCCCCCGTACGGGACGGGAGGCACGACGGTGAGGCCCGAGCGGACCACCGCGGTGCGCACCGAGGGGATCGTGAAGCGCCCGGCCACCGCGACGACCCCGCGCGCGAGCAGCTTCTGCGTGCCGCGCCGGGCGCTGTGGCCCCAGCGGGCCTCGGTCATCTCCAGGGCGGCGAGCGCCTCGGCGCCGGTGATCGGGCCGGCGCCGAGCTCGGTGGTCTCGGAGGGGTCGTCGGGGTAGTACGTCCCCTCCAGCAGGACGTCCGCCCCGCGGGCCAGCAGCCCCGGGGTGAGCACCCCGGGCCAGCGCCGGACCCGGGCGTGCGGGACGGCCGCGCCGAGCTCCTCGTACGGGCCGACGCGGACGATCCGGTCGCCCTCGACCAGGACCGCGCCGCCCTCGACGGGTGCGGATCCCGGTCCGGCGACGAGCAGTTCGGCGGTGTGCAGCGTCAGCATCGGCGGGCGTCAGTTCGTGGAGATGAGCTTCAGCTCGGGGTGCGCGGTGCCGCCCTCGATCGCGGTCGATGAGATGTGCGAGACGACGCGGTCGTCGACGGGGTCGTTGGCCGGGTCGTCGTGCACCAGCAGGTGCTCGTACGTCGTCGCGCGCTGCGCGGGGACGCGGCCCGCCTTGCGGATCAGGTCGATGATCTCCTGGCGGTTCGAGCGGTGCTTGGCACCGGCCGAGGAGACGACGTTCTCCTCCAGCATGATCGAACCGAGGTCGTCGGCGCCGTAGTGCAGCGAGAGCTGGCCCGCCTCCTTGCCGACGGTCAGCCAGGAGCCCTGGATGTGGGCGATGTTGTCGAGGAAGAGCCGCGCGATCGCGATCATGCGCAGGTACTCGAAGACGGTCGCCTGGGTCCGGCCCTTGAGGTGGTTGTTCTCGGGCTGGTACGTGTACGGGATGAAGGCGCGGAACCCGCCCGTGCGGTCCTGCGTGTCCCGGATCATCGCGATGTGCTCGATGCGCTCGGCGTTGGTCTCGCCGGTGCCCATCAGCATGGTGGAGGTGGACTCCACGCCCAGCCCGTGGGCGAGCTCCATGATCTCCAGCCAGCGCTCGCCGGACTCCTTGAGCGGGGCGATCGCCTTGCGCGGCCGCTCCGGCAGCAACTCGGCGCCGGCGCCCGCGAAGGAGTCGAGTCCGGCGGCGTGGATGCGGCGGATGGCCTCCTCGGCGCTGACGCCGGAGATGCGGGCCATGTGGTCCACCTCGGACGCGCCGAGGGAGTGGATCACCAGCTGCGGGAACGCCTTCTTGATGGCGGAGAAGTGCTCCTCGTAGTACTCCACGCCGTAGTCCGGGTGGTGCCCGCCCTGGAACATGATCTGGGTGCCGCCCAGTTCGACGGTCTCCGCGCAGCGGCGCAGGATGTCGTCGAGGTCGCGGGACCAGCCCTTCTTCGTGTCCTTGGGGGCCGCGTAGAAGGCACAGAACTTGCACGCCGTGACGCACACGTTCGTGTAGTTGATGTTGCGCTCGATGATGTACGTCGCGATGTGCTCCGTACCGGCGTAGCGCAGCCGGCGCGCGGCGTCGGCGGCCTGGCCGAGCGCGTGCAGCGGGGCGTGCCGGTAGAGGTCGAGGGCCTCTTCCTTGGTGATCCGGCCCCCTGCGGCGGCACGGTCGAGGACAGACTGGAGAGCGGCCTGGTCGGTCACCGGTGCGTCACCTTTCGGCGGTGTGTCAAGGGGTTCGGACCGATCCAGCCTACGCCAGGGGCGGTAGGCGGATGTCAGGGGCTACGGGTGAGGTCGCCCTCCGGGTTCCCGGCCCCCCTGTCGCCCGACCTGTAGTGCAGCGAGCCGCCGGGGTTGAGGGTGAAGCGTTCGTCGGCGGAGCCGCCGGAGCAGATGCCGGGGGCGGGGTTGGGGCCGCCCGCGCTGTCCAGGACCAGGGAGCCGTCGGTGGCGGAGGAGAGCTTCCAGTCGCCGCTGCAGTCGGTGCCGAGGACCGGCAGGACCGACTTGTCCCGGGCGACGACCTGGCCGACCTTGCCGGCCTTGATGGTGATCTCGAACTCGGTGGTGGCCTTGATGCTGGTGGTGACGGTGCCCTTCCACGTGCCGATGAACTCCTCGGGCACGTCCTTTCGGGTCCCCTTCGGTGCGGAGGGGGAGGACGAGGGGGCGGAGGCGGAGGCGTCCGGGGCCGAGGAGGCCGGGGGCTTGCCGGCCGCCGCGTCCCGGGTGTCCCCCTGCCCGGGCAGCAGCCCCGTCCCGTACAGCCCGCCGGACAGCGCCGCCAGGGCGGCGGCGGCCGCGCCGAGCACCAGGGTGCAGCTGAAGCGGCGGCCCGCCACGCTGAGGCTCGCCCGGCCCCCGCCGGAACCGGCCGTCCGCTGCCCCGGGACCGTCGCGCCGGGGTGCYGGGCGGCGCCGCCCGCGCCGGCCGCCGTAGCGGTGGGGACCCCGTACATGCCGCCGTGCGCGCCGAAGGAGCCGTACGGACCCGCCGGAGCGGAGTACGGCGAGCCCTGCGGACCCGGTCCCCCGTAGGACGGATCGGGCGTGCCGAAGCCCACGCCCACGGGCCCCCCGACGGAGGCCCCGGTGAACGGCACCGGCCCGGACGGGGCCTCGGGGAAGGGGCCGCCCCCGGCGGCTTGGGCGTCGGCGTCCAGGTCCAGCAGGGCCACCGCCGCCCGGCTCGCCTCCTCCACCAGCGGTGCCGGCAGCCACCCCGGGCCGCCCGGGGCCACGCCCAGGGCCGCCACGAGCGCCTCGGGCGCCGGCCGCTGCGCCGCCGGCTTCGCCAGGCAGGACGCGATCAGGTCGCGCAGCCCCCCGGCGGGGACCCCGTCCAGCTCCGGCGGCTCGTGGACCACCTTGTAGAGGAGGGTCGCGGAGTTGTCCCCGGTGAACGGCGGCCGCCCGGTCGCCGCGAAGGCCAGCACCGCGCCCAGCGAGAACACGTCCGAGGCGCCGGTGACGCCCTTGCCCAGGATCTGCTCCGGGGCCATGTAGCCCGGCGAGCCGATGGACACGCCGGTGGAGGTCAGCGAGGCGGTGCCGTCCGTGGCGCGCGCGATCCCGAAGTCGATCAGCCGTGGTCCGTCGAGGGTCAGCATCACGTTCGACGGCTTCACGTCCCGGTGGACGAGGCCCAGCCCGTGCACCGCCACCAGGGCCCGGGCCAGCCCCGCGCCCACGGCCCGTACCGACGCCTCCGGCAGCGGACCGTGCCCGGCCACCGCCCGGTCCAGCGAGGGCCCCGCCACGTACCCGGTCGCCACCCACGGCACGGCCGCCTCCGGATCGGCGTCCAGCACCGGCGCGGTCCACTCACCGCCCACCCGCCGCGCGGCCTCCACCTCGCGGCGGAACCGGGCGCGGAACTCCTCGTCGGCCGCGAAGTGCGGGTGCACGATCTTGACGGCGACCGTCCGGCCTCCGGCGCTGCGTCCCAGGTAGACCCGGCCCATCCCGCCGGCACCGAGCCGGCCCAGCAACCGGTACGCGCCTATGACCCGGGGCTCTCCGGCTTCGAGCGGCTGCATCGTGTCCCCGTCCCGCGTCCCCCGGTGTGTGTGGTGTCCTTGCATCCCCGGGGAACCGCATCGGGTGCAGGGCCGCGTTCAAGGCCGCGTCCGGTCCAGCCGCCGGCGCCGAGCGCCGCACCCGAGCAGGCTACTCCCCAACTCGATCTCCCCACCGGGGTCTTCGCCAGGCTCCGAACGACCGCCGGCCGACCCGGCCGACCCGACCCACCCGGCCGACCCGACCCACCCGGCCGACCCGGCCGACCCGGCCGGCCGGGTCCGTCAGCGGCGGTCGCCTCCCCACACCTCGCTCTCGCGCAGCACCGCCAGTGCGAACGCCAGCCGGGCGTCGAGCGGGCCGTCCCGGTCGACCGTGTACCAGCGGGGGCCCTGGGAGGGATGGAAGGTGAGCACGGCCCGGTCCCCGGCCCGCCAGACCACCGGCGCCAGGCCGCCGGCCGCCTCGCCCTCGGCCCCCAGGCTCAACAGGCCGTCGACGACGCCGCCCAGCAGCTTGCCGGCGCCCCGCTCCAGCGTTCGCCGGGGGCCGCCGCGGGCCCAGCCGCGCACGGCCACCGCCTCCGGCCGCCCGGGGCGCTCCAGCCACCAGCCGTGGCGGACCAGTCGCTGCGCGGCCGGGGTCCGGTGGACGGCGCCCAGCTCCAGCCCGTCGGGGCCGGTGACCCGGTAGGGGCCCTGCCCGGGCTCCGGACCGGCCGGGGCCACCGAGCACAGCGGGCGCAGACCGCCCTCGTCCGCGGACAACCGGAATCCCCGGCGCGGCGGGGCGCCGGGCACGGCGGGTGCGATGAACACGGCCGGAACCATGTCCTCCCCCCGCGGCCGCGGAACACGGATCGCGTACGGTCCCTCGCCGCGCCGGGAGGCGCGCACGGCGTTGCGCAGCGTCCGGCCGACGGTGAACCGGGTGATCTCTTCCCAGTACACCGGTTCAATCGGTTCGGCCGGCCGCTTCCCGCCGAATGCCATGGGGTCCCCCGTCCCTCGCTCGTATTCCGCTTCAGTGGGACGAGAATACGAAAGGGGAACGAATTCCCGGCAAACGGAACAATCACCGGTTTGGCGGTGCCGGAGATCACCGGGATAAGACCGTCACCGCTCCGGGACGGCCGCCTTCAGCAGCTCTACGGCGACATCCGTCGGGTACCCGGTGTCGGCTCCCGTTCGGCGCGCGAATTCCCGTACGCCGGCCAGCTGCTCGGGACCGAAGCGGAAGTCGAGGGTGGTGAAGTAGCGCTCCAGCAGCTCGGCGTCGAAGGCCTCCCAGCGGGCCGCCTGGTCGGCCACCTTGGTCACCTCTTCGAGGGAGAGGTCGCGGGAGGCGAGGAAGGCCTCGTGGACCTCACGGACCACCTCCGGCTCACGGGCGAGGTAGTCCTTGCGGGCCGCCCAGACGGCGAAGACGAACGGCAGTCCCGTCCAGTCCTTCCACATCTGCCCGAGGTCGTGCACGGTCAGGCCGAGCCGGGGGGCGTCGTGCAGCGAGGCGCGCAGCGCGGCGTCGCCGATCAGCACCGCCGCCTCGGCCTCCTGCATCATCAGACCCAGGTCAGGGGGGCAGGAGTAGTAGTCGGGGCGGACCCCGTACTGCTCGGCGAGCAGCAGCTGGGCGAGGCGTACGGAGGTGCGCGAGGTCGAACCGAGGGCGACCCGGGCGCCGTCCAGCTGCTCCAGCGGGACCTGCGAGACGATCACGCAGGACATGACGGGACCGTCGCACCCGACCGCGAGGTCGGGGAAGGCGACGAGCTGGTCGGCGTTGCGGAGGAACTCCACGAGGGTGATCGGGGCGATGTCCAGCTCACCCCGCACGAGGCGCTCACTGAGCTTCTCGGGAGTGTCCTTGGTCAGGTCCATGTCCAGCAGCGTGCCGGTTCTGGCCAGCCCCCAGTAGAGGGGGAGGCAGTTCAGGAACTGGATGTGGCCGACACGGGGCCGGCTGCGATAGACGTCCACATCGCGAGACTAGCCCCCGGCTCTCCGTCAGCGATCAGGCGGGTCTCAAACGTCCGGGTGACGTGATCTTTCCCTCTGGTCTCGCCCCGAGGGTGCGTGCTAGGCTCGACGCAAGTTGCAGTTTGGTTTCCCTTGCAGTACGAAGCCTGCGGAGCATGTAACCCGCAGGCTTTTGTAGTTTTCAGACTTCTTAGCAGGTTCTGGAGCAGGGCGACCCTTTGGCCCATAGGAGGGCTCATGGCTACCGGAACCGTGAAGTGGTTCAACGCTGAAAAGGGCTTCGGCTTCATCGCCCAGGACGGCGGCGGCCCGGATGTCTTCGTCCACTACTCCGCGATCAACGCCTCTGGCTTCCGCTCCCTGGAGGAGAACCAGCAGGTGAACTTCGACGTCACGCAGGGTCCGAAGGGCCCGCAGGCGGAGAACGTCACCCCGGCCTAGTCGCCTGGCCGGCCGGATCGCGGCTGGATTAAGCAGTACCCAAGGAGCCCTGTCTCCCCCGCCCAGGCGGGGGAGACAGGGCTCCTGCCTTTGCTCTCCGGCACTCGCGCGGAGGGGGAACGGCCGTGGCCCGGTCACCGTCCAGGAGGACGGTGACCGGGCCACGGTCCGTTGGTGCCCGGCCGGACCACCCGGGGGCGGTCCGGCCGGTGGGGCTACTGCTTGGCGGCCGGCGGGGTGGTGGCCGACGGGGCGGTGATCTTGATGTCCAGGATCAGTTCCGCACCGTCCGCGGTGCTCAGACGGAGGTGGTAGGTGCCCGCGGGCACGTCCGTGGTGAGCAGCTCCGGCAGCTTGAGCTTGCCGTCGGCGCCGGTCTTGGCCGGCTCCAGGGAGAACAGCTTCGCGCCGTCCTTGCCCGCGAAGTACGGCCCCTTGGCCTTCTTCGCGTCCACCGGGGTCCAGGCGCCCGGCTTGCCCTCGACCAGTGCGGCGGTGACCTGCGCACCGGCCACCGGCTTCTCGCCCGCGGCGGCCAGGAACTCCAGGCCCTTCACCGCGGTGCCGGCCGCGGCCTCGACCGGGGCGGTGCCGTCGGTGCGCGTGAGGACGAGCGGCGTGGCCTTCTCCGTGACCTTTCCGTCCAGCGTCAGCGTGAGCCGGCTCTTCGCGTCGTAGGCCGTGGCCCGCAGGGTGAACGTGCCCGCCTTGGCGCCCGCCTTCAGCTTGGGCGCGGTGGCGATGCCCTCGGAGTCCGTACGGACGACCACGCTCGGCTCGTCGCCGAAGACGAAGCCCGTGCCGCCGGTGGTGTCCTTCTCCACGGCGACGACGACGGCCTGGTCCGCGGCCGGCTTGCCGTCGCTGAGCAGCGCCTTGAAGCGGACGCCCTCGGCGAACAGGCTCCCGGCCTCGGCCTCCAGCTTCGCGTCGCCCACCCGCTCCAGCTTGGCCAGGGTCGCGGGCGCCGGGGTCGGCTTGGTCGGCTCGCTCGGCGTCGGCGTGGGCGTCGGCTTCGGAGTCGGGGTGGGCGTCGGAGTCGGCTTCGGCGCGGGGTTCGGCTTCGAGGCCGGCGGGTTCGGCGTCGGGACGTGCGGCGGGGTGGGCAGGGTCGGCGCGGGCGGCGTCGGGAAGGTTCCGACCGGCGGGTTCGGGACGCCGGTGGTGCCGTCCTGGTACTGGCGCATGTAGCCCAGGACGCTGTTCACGTACTCGCGCGAACTGTTGTAGCTCAGGACCGCCCTGTCCAGGTCGGCCGGGACCGACAGGTCCTTGCCGCCGGAGCAGAGGTACAGGCCGGCGCCGAGGGCCGCGTCGTAGATGTTGTTCGCGTCGCGCTGGCCGTCGCCGTTGCCGTCGGCCTTCCAGTCCTTCCACGTGGAGGGGATGAACTGGAGCGGGCCGAAGGCGCGGTCGTACTCGGTGTCGCCGTCCCACTCGCCCTTGTCGGTGTCGGTGATCTTCGCGAAGCCGTTGCCGTCGAGGCGGGGGCCGCGGATCGGCCGCTCGGTGGTGCCGTCGGCCTTGAGCCCGTACCCGGAGGCGTGGACGGACTCGATCCGGCCTATGCCGGCGATCAGCGCCCAGGACAGGTTGCACTTGGGCAGGGCCGCCTTCACGGCCACCTCGGCGCGCTTGTAGGCGTCGAGGGCGGTGGCGGGGATGCCGGAGGCCCCTTCGGCCGCGCCGCCGGCACCGGCGGCGGGCGGCACCACGGGGTCGGCGAGCGGGGCCGGCAGGTCGAGGCGGGCGTCACCGCGGTCGGCGGCCTGCGGACTGTCCGGGGTCGGTTCGGCCTCGCCGGCGCCGGCGACCGGGGTGTTGGTCACGACGGCGGCGGTGGTCAGGCTGGCCGCGAGAGCGGCCGTGCACAGGACCTTGCGCGAGGTGTTGACTACATGACGGTGAAGCGGCTTCACAGTGCGGCGATCCCCCCAAGGCGGCCGGCGAAGGCGTCGGCTGGTCGAGCCGTGATTCTTCTGTCTATCAGGTATTCGGATACGACTCGCCGTCACCCCCGTACATATGACGCACCATTCGTCTCGGCTTCACCCGCCTGTGGCCCAGGACGTCCAGCGTGCCTCGTCCGCACCTCCGGTGGAACACCGGAACCACCCAAGGCCCGGACCGATACGCCCCATTAGCCCACTCCGGCATGGAACTCACCCCCATGTCCGGGGTGTCCACGGCTTCCCGGAGCGCGGGGGAACCGGGGCTGTCCGCCCCGGCTGGTACGTTCGAGCCACGCGAGAGCACTGGCGTTCGGTTCCGCCCCCCTGTGGTGAAGGCACCCTCCGGCGGGGGACGCGGGCCGTCATCCCGGCTGTTCGCCGCTCCCCTGCCGTCCGCAGAACCCGAAGGCCCTCCCATGAGCACTCCCCCGCCCAACCCGTACTCGGGCGCGCCCGTTCCGCCCAACCCGTACGCCCAGGGCGCCGGCGCGCCCAACCCGTACGACCGGCCCCAGCCCGGCGCGCCCAACCCGTACGGCCAGCCCCAGCCCGGCGGACCGGTCCCGGCGCAGCAGCCCCCGTACGCGCAGCCGTACCCCCAGCAGCCCCAGCAGCCGCACCCCCAGTACGCCCACCCCCAGCACCCCCCGTACCTGGTGCCCGGCCCCACCGGCTGCCGCAACTGCGGGGCTCCCGAGGCCGTGAACTTCGCCGTCCGGGCCCACGTCGGCGTGCTCGTCGTCATGCGGTTCCACCGCCTCGACGGCCCCTTCTGCCGCCGGTGCGGGCGGGCGCTGGTGCGGATCATGACCACCAAGACGCTGTTCCAGGGCTGGTGGAGCCCCCTGTCCCTGGTGCTGTTCACGCCCTTCACCCTCTTCTGGAACCTGATCGCCTCGACCAAGTTCGCCAAGCTCGAACCCTCGGAGCCGGCCCCCGGCCGTCAGCAGCTCGACGAGGGTCCGCCGGTGCACGCCCGCCCGCTGGCGTACGTGGCGATCGTGCCGCTGCTCTGGGCGGTCTGGGTGATCACGCACATCATCGCGGACGTCAGCGGCTGAACTCCGGGGCGGCGCCGCCGGGCCGGGCACAGCACGCCCCGGGCCCGGCGCCCCTTCACAACCCCGCCCCGCACCCCTACCCTGACGCCCCGTCAGATCCATTGCCGGATCCAGCCGCCAGGGGGCGCGCCATRCTGCTGCGAGGGAAGACCGTCATCGTCTCCGGGGTCGGAGCCGGACTCGGGCACCAGGTGGCCGCGGCCGTGGTCCGCGACGGCGGCAACGCCGTGCTCGGGGCGCGGACCGAGGCCAATCTGGCCAAGTCCGCCGCCGAGATCGACCCCGACGGCACCCATACCGCCCACCGGCCGACCGACATCACCGACGAGGCCCAGTGCCGGGCCCTGGCGGAGCTGGCCGTCGAGCGGTTCGGCGGGGTCGACGCCGTCGTGCACGTCGCCGCCTGGGACGCGTACTTCGGGGGCCTCCAGGACGCCGATTTCGGGACCTGGCAGCAGATCCTCGACGTCAACCTGCTCGGCACCCTGCGGATGACCCGCGCCTGCCTGCCCGCCCTCAAGGCCGCGGGCGGCGGCTCCGTCGTCATCATCGGCACCCAGTCCGCGGTGGCCGCCCCCAACGAGGTGCGCCAGGCCGCCTACGCCGCCTCCAAGGGGGCGCTGACCTCCGCCATGTACTCCCTGGCCCGCGAGCTCGGACCGGACCGGATCCGCGTCAACACCGTGCTGCCCGGCTGGATGTGGGGCCCGCCCGTCCAGGCCTTCGTCACCTTCACCGCCCACACCGAGAACGTCCCGGAAGCCGAGGTCCACGCCCGCCTCACCGAGCGGATGGCGCTGCCCGAACTCGCCACCGACGGAGACGTCGCCGACGCCGCCGTCTTCCTCGCCAGCGACCGGGCCCGGGCGATAACCGGCCAGTCCCTGCTGGTCAACGCCGGTGAGCTGATGCGATGACGCCCTCCACCGGGCACCGGCCGACTCGTATGCTCCCCGTATGACCACTCCGAGCGACGCTCCCACCGACAACGCCATGCGCCGCGCGCTCCGGCGGGCCCGCGACGGCGTCGCGCTGGACGCGACCGAGGCCGCCGTACTCCTACGGGCGCGCGGCGAGGCCCTCAAGGACCTCGCCGCCTCCGCCGCCCGCGTCCGGGACTCCGGGCTCGCCGCCGCCGGGCGCCCCGGCGTCATCACGTACTCGCGCAAGGTCTTCATCCCCCTCACCCGCCTGTGCCGCGACAAGTGCCACTACTGCACCTTCGTGACGGTGCCCGGCAAGCTCCGCAAGGCCGGGCACGGCATGTACCTCTCCCCCGACGAGGTCCTCGACATCGCCCGCCAGGGCGCGGCGATGGGCTGCAAGGAAGCCCTGTTCACCCTCGGCGACCGCCCCGAGGAGCGCTGGCCCGAGGCCCGCGAGTGGCTGGACGCGCACGGCTACGACGACACCCTCGCCTACGTACGGGCCATGGCGATCCGGGTACTGGAGGAGACGGGCCTGCTGCCCCACCTCAACCCGGGCGTGCTGTCGTGGGCGGATCTCCAGCGCCTCAAGCCCGTCGCCCCGTCCATGGGCATGATGCTGGAGACGACCGCCACCCGCCTGTGGTCCGAGCCCGGCGGCCCGCACCACGGCTCCCCCGACAAGGAGCCCGCCGTGCGGCTGCGGGTCCTGGAGGACGCGGGCCGCTCCAACGTGCCCTTCACCACCGGGGTGCTCATCGGCATCGGCGAGTCCTACGAGGAGCGCGCCGAGGCCTTCTTCGAGCTGCGCCGGATCCAGCGCAGCTACCACGGCATCCAGGAAGTCATCGTCCAGAACTTCCGCGCCAAGCCGGACACGGCCATGCGCGGCATGCCGGACGCCGAGCTGGAGGAGCTGGCCGCCGCCATCGCCGTGGCCCGGCACATCCTGGGCCCGAGCGCCCGCATCCAGGCCCCGCCGAACCTGGTGGACGCCGAGTACGCCCTGCTGATCGGCGCCGGGATCGACGACTGGGGCGGGGTCTCCCCGCTGACCCCGGACCACGTCAACCCGGAGCGGCCCTGGCCGCACATCGAGGAGCTCGCGGAGCGCACCGCCGCCGCCGGCTTCGAGCTCCGCGAACGGCTCACGATCTACCCGGAGTTCCTCGGACGCGGCGAGCCGTGGCTGGACCCCCGGCTGCTGCCGCACGTGCGCGCGCTGGCCGACCCGCAGACGGGTCTGGCCGACGCGGCGGCGACGGTGGAGGGCCGGCCGTGGCAGGAGCCCGACGAGGGGTTCGCCGCGTACGGGCGCACCGACCTGCACACCGCCATCGACACCGAGGGCCGTACCGGGGACCGCCGCGAGGACTTCGACCACGTCTACGGCGACTGGGAGGCCCTGCGCGAGGCCGCGGCCCCCGGCATGGTCCCCGAGCGCATCGACACCGACGTACGGGCGGCCCTGGCGCAGGCCGCCGACGACCCGACGCGGCTCACCGACGCGCAGGCCCTCGCCCTGCTGCACGCGGACGGCCCGGCGCTGGACGCGCTGTGCCGGATCGCGGACGAGCTGCGCGCCGCGGTGGTGGGCGACGAGGTCACCTACATCGTCACGCGGAACATCAACTTCACCAACGTCTGCTACACCGGCTGCCGCTTCTGCGCCTTCGCGCAGCGCCGTACGGACGCCGACGCCTACACCCTCTCCCTGGACCAGGTCGCCGACCGGGCCGCCCAGGCCTGGGACGTGGGCGCCGTCGAGGTGTGCATGCAGGGCGGCATCCACCCCGACCTGCCCGGGACCGCCTACTTCGACATCGCGCGCGCGGTGAAGGAGCGGGTCCCCGGCATGCACGTGCACGCCTTCTCCCCGATGGAGGTCGTCAACGGCGCCACCCGGACGGGGATGTCCGTACGGGACTGGCTCACGGCCGCCAAAGAGGCCGGGCTGGACTCGATCCCGGGCACGGCGGCCGAGATCCTGGACGACGAGGTCCGCTGGGTCCTGACCAAGGGAAAGCTGCCGACGGCTGACTGGATCGAGGTCGTCACCACCGCGCACGAGCTCGGCATCCGTTCCTCGTCGACCATGATGTACGGGCACGTGGACCAGCCCCGGCACTGGCTGGGGCACCTGCGCACCCTGGCCCGGATCCAGGAGCGGACCGGCGGCTTCACGGAGTTCGTGACGCTCCCCTTCATCCACACCAACGCCCCGGTGTACCTGGCGGGCATCGCCCGGCCCGGCCCGACGGCCCGGGACAACCGGGCGGTCACGGCGATGGCCCGGCTGCTGCTGCACCCGCACATCACCAACATCCAGACCAGCTGGGTGAAGCTGGGGGCGGAGGGCGCGGCCGAGATGCTCCGCTCCGGGGCGAACGACCTGGGCGGGACGCTGATGGAGGAGACGATCTCCCGGATGGCGGGGTCGGGTTACGGCTCGTACAAGTCCGTCCGGGACCTGATCGCGGTCGCGGAGGCGGCGGGCCGGCCCGCGAAGGCCCGTACCACGCTGTACGGGGAGGTCCCGCGGGACCGGCAGGAGGCGGCGCGCGCTTCGGACGGCCACCTGCCGGAGCTGCTGCCGGTACTGGACTGAGCGGGAACGCGGGAGCCCGGCCGGTGTGGCGTCCGGCCGGGCCCGTGTTCCGTGGCGGCGGGGATCAGCCGACGAGGAGGTCCTTCTTGAGCTGCTTCAGCTCGCGGGCGTCGATGCCGAGGCCGTCCTTGAGGTAGCGGTCGAAGGAGCCGTACGCGGCCTTGACCTCGTCGTAGCCGGAGTTGAGGTACTCGGGGCGCACGTCGAGCATCGGCTTGTAGACGGCGGCCTGCGGGGCGGGCAGGTGCGAGAGGACGGCGTCGTTGGCGGCCTTGCGGTAGTCGTTGCTGGCCAGGTAGTCGGCCATGACCGTCTCCTGCGGGACGCCGAGGGCGGTCAGCAGGGTGGCGTTCGCCCAGCCCGTGCGGTCCTTGCCGGCGGTGCAGTGGAAGAGGACGGAGCGGCTGCGGTCCTTCTCGATCCCTTCGAAGACCTGCGCGTGGGCCTTCTTGCCGCCGTCGCCGCTGACCATGGCCTTCTCGGCGGCGACCATGGCCTTGACGGCCTCGTCGGGGGTCTTCGGCAGGGTCTGGAAGGAGCCGGAGCCGGCGAAGACGTCGGCGACGACGTAGGTGGCGCCCGCCGGGACCTTGTCGGCGTCCTTGGTGCGCTCGTCCTGCATGCGCAGGTCGAAGACCGTCTTGACGCGCAGCCGCTGGAGCTTGGCCAGGTCGTTCGCGGTGAGCTTGTTCAGGGCGTCGGAGCGGTAGATCTCGCCCATCTTGACCCACTGGCCGCTCGCGGTGCGGTAGCCGCCCGCGTCGCGGAAGTTGACCGTGCCCTCCAGCTTGATCAGCCGGTCGGCCAGGCGCAGGCCCTCGCCGCGCTCCGGCTGGAACTCGAACCACTGGCGGTCGGCGGCGGGCAGGCCCTTGACCACGGCGCGGCCCTGGGCACCGCCCTTGGCGACGACCTTGCCGTTGGCCTCGATCTCGACGCGCCGGGTGCCCTTGGCGCTCCACGCGAGGGTGTACGAGCCGTCGGCTCCGGCGGTGACCGTGGCTTCGGTGAAGGGGATGCCGGAGCGGCCCTGGTGGCCGTTGTTCCAGGGGAGCTCCCAGCCGGCGGCGGTGGCGGCGGGGGCCGCGACCAGTGAGGCGGTGAGTGCGGAGGCGACGACGGTCGCGGCGAGGAGTGCCTTCGGGAGTGCCTTCTTCATGGCTACGAGGCTCTGGGCGGGCGGAGAACGCAGCGTGAACGAGGCATGGCCGGAACCGGCCGACTGGAAGGCAAGTGGCAAAACGTGCCATTCGCCAGAGTGGCGGCTGGAACCGTTCGCGATTCGGCCGTTCTCCGCCCACTTGGCGGCGAGGTGCCGAAGGCCTTCCGGATTCGGCCGGACCCGTCCACTACAGTGCCCGGGAGCCTGGGGGGAAACGACATGGACACGACGATCACAGCGGGCACGACGGCCACGCCCGAGCCCACGCACGCACCCGACGACCGGACTCCACCGGCTCCCGCGGCTCCACCGGCTTCCGCGGCTTCCGCGGCTGCACTGGCTGCCGTGGCAGCACCGGCTGCCGTGGCTGCCGTGGCTGCACCGGCTCCCGCGGCTGCCGTGGCAGCACCGGCTCCCGCGGCTGCCGTGGCAGCACCGGCTCCCGCGGCTGCCGTGGCTGCACCGGCTCCCGCTCCCGTGACCCCAGCAGCCTCCCTGACCCCACCGGCCTCCGCGGCCGGACCCGCGGCCAGGAACCCCTCCGGCCCCGCCGCCGGGGCCACGGCCGGCGGTCTCGGCACGGCGCTGTGGGGCCGTGCCGAGCAACAGAACTTCCGCAGCCGGGTACGCGGCACCCTCCTCGGCTCCGCCCTCGGCGACGCCCTCGGCGCACCGCTCGCCGGACTCTCCCTCCACGCCGTCCACGAGGCCCACGGCCCGGCGGGCCTCACCGCCCCGGCCCCCACCCACGGCCGCCGCAGCGCCGTCACCGCCGCCACCCAGCTGACCCTGTTCACCGTGGACGGCCTGATCCGCGCCCACGTCCGCCGGGACACCGGCGCCTGGCACCCGCCGACCGACGTCCACCGCGCCTACCGCCGCTGGGCCGCGACCCAGCACGACTGGGGCCCCGACGAGCGCCGCGAGGACAACGGCTGGCTCGCCAACGAGGAATGGCTCTACGCCCGGCGCGCCCCCGAGCGGGCCTGCCTGACCGGCTTCGCCGACGACACCCTCGCCACCCTGGACACGCCGAAGAACCCCACCGCACGGGACGCCGCCGCCACCGTCCGCTCGGCCCCCTTCGGGCTGCTGGTCGGCTGGGAATCCGCCCTGGTGCTGCAACTGGCCGTCGAATGCGCCGTCCAGAGCCACGGCCACCCCACCGCGTACCTCTCGGCAGGGGCCTTCGCCGTGATCGTCCACGGCCTGACCCGGGGCGAGTCCCTGGACACCGCCCTCCGGCGCGCCCTCGCCCTGCTCGCCGCCCTCCCCGGCCACCAGCCCGTCACCGACGCCCTCCGGCGGTCGGTCGCCGCCGTCACCCGGGGCACGCCCGGCCCCGCCGCCGTCGAGGCCCTCATCCCCGACGGCGGACACGGGGGCCCCGGCGCCGAGGACGCCCTCGCCGTCGCCGTCTACTGCGCGCTGGTCGCGGAGGACGTCCCGCACGGGCTGCGCCTCGCCGTGAACCACGGCGGCGACTCCGCCGCCGTCGGCGCCCTGTGCGGGGCCCTCCTCGGCGCCCTGCACGGCGAGACGGCCCTCCCGGCGGCCTGGCTGGCCGCACTGGAGGGCCGGGCCACACTGCTGGAACTCGCCGACGACTTCGCCCTGGAGATGACCCAGGGCCCCGCCCTGCACGGCCCCTCGGTCTCCGCCCCGGCGTGGCTCGCCCGCTACCCGGTCCCGACGGCCTGAACCCGGACCGGTCCCGGCCCCGGTCAACGGCGTGGTCCGGGTCGGGCGCCGCACGGCCGCGAGCCCGGTCCGCCGCTCCCCGCGGGGGCGCGGCGCACCCTGCCCTCCTGACGCGGAACGCCGTACCTTGGCCCTCCCCACGACCCGGAGGTGCCCTCGCCCATGCGGATCGCCACGACCGTCTTCCTCACCGACCGCACCATCACCCCCGTCCGGCTCGCCCGCGCCCTGGAGGAGCGCGGGTTCTCCGGCCTCTACCTTCCCGAGCACACCCACATCCCCGTCAGCCGCGCCACCGGCGCCCCCATGGGCGGCGAGCTCCCCGAGGAGTACGGCCGCACCCTCGACCCCTTCGTCGCCCTCGGGCAGGCCGCCGCCGTCACCGAACGCCTCCACCTCGGCACCGGCATCACCCTCGTGGCCCAGCACGACCCGATCGGCCTCGCGAAGCAGGCCGCGACCCTCGACCACCTCAGCGGCGGCCGCGTCACCCTCGGCATCGGCTACGGCTGGAACGTCGAGGAGGCCGCCGACCACGGCGTCGAGTGGCACACCCGGCGCGACCGGGTACGCCACCACATGGCCCTGATGCGCGCCCTGTGGTCCCCGCTGCCCACCGCGTACGAGGGCCCGTACGGCTCCGTCCAGGCCAGCTCCGCCCACCCCAAGCCGGCGACGCCCCCRCGCGAACTCGGCGCCGGCCGCCCCCTGCACGGACCCCGCACCCTGATCGGCGGCTCGGCCGGCCCCAAGCTCTTCGCCGCCATCGCCGACCACGCCGACGGCTGGCTCCCCATCGGCGGCCGCGGCCTCACCGAATCCGTGCCGGTCCTGCGGCGGGCCTGGGAGGCCGCCGGACGCGATCCGAAGACCCTCCAGGTCGTCCCGTACGCCGTCCGGCCCACCCCGGGCAAGCTCGGCCACTACGCCGAACTCGGCCTGGAGGAGGTCGTCCTGCAGCTCCCCTCGGCCCCGGAGCCGGAGGTGCTGCGCACGCTGGACGAGTTCGCGCAGTACCTCTGAGGCGGTGACGCGGAACCGCGGGCGGGTTCCACCGCGTGTCCGAGGGTGCCTCTACCCGTCGGCCCGACTGGTACTTTGGCGCGTTCCGTCGATCAACTCGCTTTTCCTGGGGGACTTCCCGTGCACAGCTACCTGCGCTTCACCGCCATCGCCGCCGTCGGTGCCACCGCCGCCCTGACCCTGACCGCCTGCGGCAGCGACAGCGGCAGCGGCAAGGCCGCGGACAAGCAGCCCTCCGCCGCCGCATCCGCCCCGGCCGCCGCCACCACCCCCTCGGCGGGCGGCGCGGGCGGCGCGGGCGGCGCGGCGAAGGCCGGCACCCTGGAGGGAGGCTGGATCTCCATGCAGAACCCGGCCAAGGGCGTGGTGCTCACCGTCAAGGGCCAGACGGCGTTCGTCGTCGAGGCCGCCACCGGCCTGACCTGCGAGGGCACCAGCAACGGCTCGGCCCTCGACCTGAAGTGCCCGACGGGCGCCACCCGCTCGAAGGGCAAGGTCGACTCGGTCGACGCCACCACCCTGAAGGTCACCTGGGAGGGCCCGGCCGGCACGGACACCTTCCAGCGCAGCGAGCCGGGCAAGCTCCCCTCCCTCCCGGCCCTCCCGACCAAGAAGTAGCCGAAAGGGCGGCCGGGGTGCCGGGCCGGCGCAAGCGGAAGGCGCAGCGGCGCAGGGAGTCCGAGGCGTGGGCGGTGGCCCGGCAGGACGGCCGCTGGGAACGCCGCTTCGCGACCCAGGACCAGGCGGAGTTCACGGCGTACGTCCGCGAGCTGCTGCGCGGCGGCGACCTGCGCCCGGAGGACGTCCGGCTGGACATGCTGTGCGGCCGCGTGACGCACCCGACGACCCACGTGGTGAGCGTCTGGGTCCGGGCGGACGGAACCTAGGCCCGTACCTGTACGGCATTCGCCGGCGTGACGGGCGGGGTCACTCCAGGACCAGCGGATCGCCGACCCGTACGGTGCCCGGGGTCAGGATGCCCGCGAGCATGTCGAGCCGGTTGTCGTGGGCCCGGGCGATGGTCTTCAGGACCAGTGGGGAGTGCGGGAGGTCCCGCTGGGCCTGGTTCGTCATCACGCACCGCTCGCTGGAGCGCACGAACTCCACGCACAGGCCGTCCCCCGCATGCGCCGTGCGTCCGGCCCACTCGTCCTCCACGAAGGGCGGGGTGCCGGGCGGGGTGCGCAGCAGCACGTTCGGCCGGAAGCGGCGTTCGTCCACCGGGACGCCGGGTATCTCCGCGCGGATCCAGTCGAGGGTGGCGGTGGTGAGGACGCTCAGCGGCAGCTGGTCGAAGTGCGAGATCCCGCCCTCGCGGGCCAGCTCGACGTCGTCACGGCCGAGGTAGGTGCGCAGGTACGCCGTGGGGTCGGCCACGGGCCGGCCCTGAGGGTCGATCAGCTCCGGCCGCCCGCTCCCCTCCGGGTAGCGGGAGCTCAGGTGCAGCAGACCGTCCATGCGTCGGAAGCGCCGCGTGTTCTTGCCCGACCCGAACCTGCCCTCACCGTCGCGCACCGCGTAGAGCCGGTCACCGACCAGCCCGCGCCCGTCGACCTCCGCGCCGCGCAGCCGCTCGCCGCCGGTCGACTTGATCGGGTACCGCCACAGCCGTTCGATCACGCCCACGATGTCCGTCATCGTCGTGACGGTAGTTCACGGGGGTGGCACGGGCCCCGGCGCCGCCGCGCCCGGGGCCGGACGCCAGAAGCGCCCGTCAGGCAGGGCCTGACGGGCGCCGAGGAAGTAGTCAGCGTCACGCTGGAATTGAACGCCCGGAGCGGCGCTGCGCACGTGCCCCCATATCCCGGGCGCCACGCGGTACTCGCCCGCCACCATCCAGGGATCGTCGCCCAGCACGAAGAGGTGCCTGATCGCCAGGAACTGGTCCCGCGAGAGGGAAACGGACTCGACTATCTCCTCGTCCGCATCACGGAAGCCGATCAGATCCCAGACGAGGTTGTAGCCGTCGGCGAATGGATAGTCGCTGCTCATCGACGCCACGCTAGGCCGCACCCCACCTGCCCGCACCTGCTTTTCAGGTGGAGCGGGACCTGAGGGCTGGGCGGGGTCGCGGGTGGGCGGTGCACCCTTGATCCGGATCAGGGGTGGGCTGGGGGCGTCCCGCCAGTCCCCGACCCCGCCCGGCCCCGCCACCCCGCCCCCTCAGCCCCCCGCCGGCCTGTACGTGCACACGTTCACGCCCGCCGGGCTCGTTGCCGTCGAGACGAGTTCCAGGGTTCGGCGGCCGCCGTCCGCCGGGAAGATCGACTTGCCGCCGCCGAGGAGGACCGGCATGACGATCAGGCGGAGTTCGTCGACCAGGCCCTCGGCGATGAGGGTGCGCGCCAGAGTCGGGCTGCCCATCACCAGCAGGTCGCCGCCGTCGGCCGCGTGCAGTTCTCGGAGGCGGGCGAGGGCCTCGGCGCCGGGGATGAGGGTGGTGTTGTTCCAGGTCAGGTCGGCGTCCGTGAGGGTCGCGGAGACGACGTGCTTGGGGATGGAGTTCATCTGGTCCGCGAAGGGGTCCCCCGTCCGGCCGGGCCAGGCGGCCGCCATCGTCTGCCAGGTGCGGCGCCCGAAGAGGAGGGCTTCGGCCTTGGCGGTGGCGTCGGCGAAGGCGCCGCCGACGACCTCCGGGTCGAAGAAGGGCTGCGACCAGCCGCCGTGGGCGAAGCCCCCGTCGGTGTCCTCCTCCGGCCCGCCCGGGGCCTGGACGACGCCGTCGAGGCTGATGAACTCGCTGATGACGATGCGCATGGGACTCGTTCCTTTTCTCGGGCACCTCGGCTACCTCAGCTACCTCGGCACCTCAGGCACCTCGGGTAACCCAATTGCCTCAACTGCCTCGGCCGGGCCTACAGAAGGAGAGACTGCCGGGTTTCCCGGGAATCATCGCTCCGGACACTGTGACCTGCCCCACACCGCCGTACGGTCCGGCATCTGACACATCACGGGGCGGGCGGGCCCGCCGTCGCGTCCGGCGCCGTACCCTCCACGCATGATCGATTCACTCACCCACGTCCGCGTCGCCCGGCCCTCCCTCGATCTGGAGGCCGCCGAGCGGTTCTACGTCCAGGGTCTCGGGCTGGACGTCCTGTGGCGGACGGCCGGTCACGTTCCCGGGGAGCACGACCTCATCATGGTCGGGCCCGCCGGCGGTGGATGGCACTTCGAGCTGACCCGGGACCCCGAGAACCCGCTCGCGCCCACCCCCACCGTCGACGACCTGTTCGTCGTCTACCTCGGTGAGGCCCCCGACGAGGACCTCGTCAGCCGGCTCGTCGACCACGGCGGGACCCGGGTCCCTTCGCACAACCCGTACTGGGACGAGTACGGGGTCACGATCGCCGACCCGGACGGCTACCGGCTCGTGCTCTGCTCCCGCACCTGGGGCTGAGCCCCCGCCAGTCCGGCCTCCTGGGCGTCGAGCAGTTCGTCCCAGTGGTCCCGCGTCCACTCGCAGGCGGCATCGAGCGGCCCGAGCAGGCCCCGGCCGAGGGGGGTGAGGGCGTAGCGGCCGGGCTCCTCGCGGGCGACGAAGCCGTCGCGCTCCAGCCCGCGCAGGGACTGGGTCAGGGACTTGGAGGTGATGCCGCGCAGCGGGACCTTGAGCTCCGAGAAGCGGCGCGGGCCTCCCTCCAGGCAGCGCAGGACCAGGGTGGCCCACTTGTCGCCGATCCGGAACGGGACCAGCGGCGAGGGGCAGACGGGGTCGAACATCTCGGGGCCGAGGGGCGGCTGCGTCATGATCACCACGGTAGGCCGGTATCCGATCGGTAACCAGCCCCTTCCCTACGCTCGCCCCCATGACGAAGAGCGAGAAGCAGTCCAGGGTCATCGTGTTCGGCGGCACCGGCCGGGTCGGCCGGGCGGTCGTCGCCGCGGCGCGGGCGCGCGGGGTCGAAGTGACGGCGGTGGGGCGGACCGAGGGGGAGGTGACCTCGGCGGCGGAGGTGGCCCGGCTGGCGGCGGGGCACGACGCGGCGGTGGTCGCGGTGTACGACGACCGGGCGGCGCCCGGGGAGTTCTTCCCGGCCCTCGCGCGGGCCCTGGCGGCGGGGCTGCCGCGGGCGGGGGTGCGGCGGCTGGTGGCGGTCGGGCTGGCCTCCGTACTGCCCACGGCGGCGGGGCCGCTGCTGATGGACACCGACGGGTACCCGCAGGAGTGGCGGGAGTTCTACGTCGGCCACGGCGCCGGGACCGAGGCGCTGCGGGCGGCCGCCCCGGAGGGGCTGGACTGGGCGGTGCTGAGCCCGGCGGGCGACTTCGGCGACGGCCCGGAGACGGGGGCCTACGCCTTCGGCCCGGCGGAGGCGGCGAGCCGGATCACGCACGCGGACTTCGCCCTCGCCCTGCTCGACGAGGCGTCGGCCCCGACGCTGCACGGGGTGCACGCGGGGGTGACGGGCGCATGACGACCACATCTCGGGCCACCCCGGTCACCCCGGCCACCCGAGCGAACGCCGGCGCCATCTCCGCCTCCGCCACCGCCTCCGCCACCGACAGCCCCGTGCCCTGGGTCGCCGAGCACATCCGGCGTTTCGAGGAGAGCGGCGGGCGCCCGCGGCCCGGGGTCTCGGACCTGCTGCTGACCACGCGGGGCCGCCGCTCGGGCGTGCTGCGCCGGACGGCGCTGGCCTACGTACGGGATCCGGACTCGGACGCGTACGTCCTGACGGCGTCGAACGGGGGCGCCGACCGGCATCCGGCCTGGTACCTGAACCTCGCCGCCGACCCGGCGGTCACCCTCCGGGTCGGCGCGGACACCTTCCCGGCGCTCGCCCGCCGCGCGGACCCCGGGGAGGTGGCGCGGCTGTGGCCGGTGGTGGTGGCCGCGATGCCCTCGTACGCGGCCTACCGCGAGGCCACGGACCGCGAGATACCGCTGGTCCTGGTCACGCGTACCCGCTGAGCCGGCGACGGCCGAGCGGCCGGCGCGCCGGCTGGGGTCAGCCGCCGACCTTGGGGGCCTTGGGCAGTCCGGTGGAGAGGGCACTGCCGGCGCCCGTGAGGGAGGCGTCGGTGGCCTTGGAGGCCGTTCCGGCCGCCTGGGCGGTCACGCCGACCGCGGTCTTGGTGTCCTGCACGGCCTGCCCGGGGTGGTCGACGATCTGACCGACCCGCTTGGCGAGGGGCTTCACCGCGGTGGCGTTGCCGTCCGCGGCGTGGGCGGCGGCGGGGGCGAGTGCGATTGCGGCGCCGCCGGACAGGAGCAGGGCGGTGAGGGTGCGCTTCATGGCCTTCATGCACTGCCCAACGACCTCACCGCACCCCAGGTCACCGCTCGTTCCGGGCGTTCCGCGCATCGGGTCGCCCCGGCGCCGGTGGCCCGGCGCGTCCCGGCCGGCCCGCGCCCCCGCGCACTCCCGGCGCACCACCGCCGGGACGGGGTCAGTCCTCGACCACCAGGGCGGGGGTGGACTTGGTGAGGACCTCGCCGCGGAAGAAGGCGGGGCTACGGCGCTCGGTGACGAACATGATGACCAGGCCGAGGGCGAGGAGGCCGACGCCGATGACGAAGACGCTGCCGACGCCGAGGCCGGGGATGGTCGAGCCGGAGCCGTAGGAGGGGTTCCAGGCGTCGGCGAGGGTCTTGAAGAAGACCGCGGCGAGGAGGAGGCCGCCGATCACCGGGAGGATCCCCTTGAAGAGCAGGTCGCGCACGGAGTCGCGCAGCTCGCCGCGGAAGTACCAGGCGCAGGCGAAGGCCGTCAGCGAGTAGTAGAAGCAGATCATCAGGCCGAGCGCGAAGATCGTGTCGGTGAGGACGTTCTCGMTGACCAGGGTCATGACCGTGTAGAAGGCACCGGTGGCGACGCCCGCCGTGACGGTGGCGCGGCCCGGGGTCTTGAACTTCGGGTGGACCTTGGCGTAGGAGGCGGGCAGGGCCTCGTACGTGGACATGGCCAGGACCGTGCGGGCCACCGGGATGAAGGTGGTCTGGAGGGAGGCGGCGGCCGAGGCGAGGACGGCGACGAAGAGCAGGATGCCGAGCACCGGGCCCATGACGGGGCCGGCGAGGGCGGCGAAGACGTTGGCGGAGGTCTCCGGGTTGCCGAGGCCGAGGCCGGAGGTGCCGGAGCCGACGGCCATCTGGGCGGCGACGCCGGTGGCCAGGTAGGAGCCGACGAGGACGACCATCGCGATGAGCGAGGCGCGGCCGGGGGTCTTGGAGGACCCGATCGTCTCCTCGTTCGCGGTGAGGCAGGTGTCCCAGCCCCAGTACATGAAGATCGAGAGGGAGAGCCCGGCGGTGAAGGCGGCCATGGAGCCGACCGCGAAGGGGTTCATCCACTCCCACGAGAAGCTGAGTCCCGTGTCGAAGGTGCCGGCGGAGGCCTTCTGGAAGGCCATCGCGACGAAGATCGCGAGAACGGCGAGCTGGAGGCCGACCAGGGTGTACTGGATGCCCTTGGTGGCGGTCATGCCGCGGTAGCTGATGGCGGTGGCGACGGCGATCAGCGTCAGGCAGGTGGTGATGTGGACGAGCTTGTTGTCGTCCAGCCCGGCGATCGACGGATTGTTCGTGATCTCGCCGGCCAGCAGCCAGAAGTAGGAGGTGGCGACACCCGCGAGGTTGGAGAGCACGATGATCGTGGCGATCACCAGGCCCCAGCCGCACATCCAGCCGATCCGTGGGCCGAAGGCCTTGACGGTCCAGGTGAAGGAGGTGCCGCAGTCCGGCATGGCCTTGTTGAGCTCGCGGTAGGCGAAGGCGACCAGCAGCATCGGGAGGAACCCGGCCAGGAAGACGGCCGGCATCTGGACGCCGACCTCGCCGGCGGTGGAGCCGAGGGTGGAGGTCAGGCAGTAGACGGGGGCGACGGTGGAGATGCCGAGGACGGCGCTGCCCACCAGACCGACGGACCCCTTGCCGAGGCCCTTGCCGCGGACCTCGCTCTGACCCTCGCCCTGGCCCTCGCCCTGGCCCTCGCCCTGGCCCTCGCCCACGCCCCGGGCGACGCCGCTTACCGTCTCTCCGACCTTCTGCCGAACGTCCAGCTGTGTCATGGGTCAGGACGTTAGACGGTGCGGTTTCCACATTCGGAAGATTTAAGTCCGGATCCGGAGACCCGAAAATGCCTTGGAATCTTGAGGTCGAGAGAGTTAACGATCACGCAATGAAAGGTTCACGGGTCCGCCGGTCATCGTTTCGGCGGACCCGGAGCTCACCTTTCACCATGCGGAAACCGCAGCAGTGTCCGTTTCGCGGCTTTTCAAACTTTCCAGATCAATTTTTGGTCAAGCCCATACGATCGACTGGATTTCGCTGTACGCGTGCAGCGCGTACGATCCCACGTCCCGCCCCACACCGCTCCGCTTGAACCCGCCGAACGGCGCCTCCATGTTCCGGCCGATCGTGTTCACCCCGACCCCGCCCGCCCTCAGCCGCCGCGCCACGCGGAAAGCGCGGGCCGCGTCCCCCGACCAGACGTAGCTCAGCAGCCCGAAGTCGCTGTCGTTGGCCAGCCGGACCGCCTCCTCCTCGTCCCCGTCGAACGGAACGACCACCACCACCGGCCCGAAGATCTCCTCCCGGACCACGCGCATGTCATTGGTGCAGTCGACGAGGAGGGTCGGCGCCACGTAGAAACCGCGGCCGTCCCCGACCACCGGACGCCCCCCGCCGTACGCGATCCGCGCCCCCTCCTTCCGCCCCAGTTCCACGTACGACTCCACGCGGTCCCGGTGCGCCCCCGAGATCACCGGGCCGACCACCGTGCCCCGCTCCCCCGGATCACCCACCTTCATGAAGGCCAGGTAGCCCGTCAGCTTCTCCACCAGCTCCGCGTACACCGACCGGTGGACGATCACCCGCGTCGGCGCCGTGCAGATCTGGCCGGAGTAGAAGGAGAACGTCGTACCGATGCCCAGCACCGCCGCGTCGAGGTCGGCGTCCTCCAGGACGACCGCCGCGCCCTTCCCGCCCAGCTCCATCAACTGCCGCTTCATGCTCCGACCGCACGCCTCGGCGATGCGCTGCCCGACGCCCGTGGAGCCCGTGAAGGACACCATGTCCACGTACGCGGAGTCCACCGCCGCCTCGCCCACCTCCACCGAGGCACCCGAGACCACGTTCACCACCCCGGCCGGCACCCCCGCCTCGTGCAGCGCCTCGGCCATCTTGAACACCGACAGCGGATCCTGCGGGGCCGGCTTGACCACCACCGTGTTCCCCATGGCCAGGGCCGGGGCCACCTTGCCCGCCGGGTTCGCCCACGGGTTGTTGTACGAGGTGATGCACGTGACCACCCCGACCGGCTGGCGCACCTCCAGCGCGCCCAGCACGCTCGCCCTCCCCATCGGGCCGGCCTCGGTCACCTGCGGCGGCAGCCCGCGCTCCACCGGCTCCAGCGCGCCGCGCGCGTACCGCCGGAAGCGGGACACCCCGACCCCCACCTGCATCCCGCGCGCGATCCCCGTCGGAGCGCCCGTCTCGGCCCGCGCGAGCGCCGACCACGGTTCGAACTCCCGCTGCATGACGTCCGCGGCCCGGTCCAGGATCGCCGCCCGCTCCTCCGGCGCCGTACGGGACCAGCCCTCGAAGGCCCCGGCGGCGGCGCGGGCCGCTTCCTCGACCTGGGCGCGGGAGGCCTCGGGGGCGAGACCGACGACGGACTCGTCCGCCGGGTTCACCACCTCGTAGTGGCCGCCGTCCGGCTCCACCCACGCGCCGCCGATGTAGAGCCGCTGCGCCGCTTCACCGCTCATCGGGTGCTCACCGTCCTCGTGTCCCGGCCCGAACGGAGCACGATCCCCGGGATCGCGCCCGTCACCTCGTCGTCGCGGATGGTCTCCACGCCGTTGACCCGCACCGAGACGATCCCGACGGCTCGGGCGTCCAGGCGCGGGCTGTCCCCCGGCAGGTCGTGCACGAGCGTCGCCGGGCCCGCCTCGATCCGCTCCGGGTCGAAGAGCACCAGGTCCGCGTGGAAGCCCTCGGCGATCCGGCCGCGCTCGCGCAGCCCGAACAGCTGCGCCGGGTCGTCGGTCAGCATCTTCACGGCCTGCTCCAGGGGGACCAGCTTGCGGCCGCGCAGACAGTCGCCGAGGAACCGGGTCGTGTAGGGGGCCCCGCACATCCGGTCCAGGTGCGCACCCGCGTCGGAGCCGCCCAGCATCACGTCCTCGTGCTGCCAGGTCTCGGCGCGCAGGGCCCAGCTCGCCGGGTCGTTGTCGGTGGGCATGGGCCACAGCACCGTACGCAGGTCGTCGTTGGCGCAGATCTCGACCAGGCACTGGAAGGGGTCCTGGCCGCGCTCGGCCGCGATGTCGTTCACGACCCGGCCGGACAGGCCTTCGTTCTCCTTGCTGTACGTGTCCCCGATGACGTAGCGGCCGAAGTCGGCCAGGCGCCGGAAGACCCCGGCCTCCTTGCTGTCGGCGCGGCGCAGCATCACGGCGCGGACGTCCGGGTCGCGGAGCTTCTCGATCCGCTCGGGGACGGGGAGGGCGAGGACCTCGCCCCAGCCGGGGATGAGGTTGAGGGCACAGAAGGTGCCGAGGGACATGTTCATCGGGGTGAGGATCGGCATCGTGAGCGCGACGATCCGGCCGCCGGCCGCGCGGGCGCGCTCGCTGGCGACCAGCTGGCGCGGGACGCGTTCGGGGACGGCGGCGTCGATGGTGAGGACGTTCCAGTTCAGGGGCCGGCCGGCGGTGACGCTCATCCGGACGAAGAGGTCGATCTCGGCGTCGGAGAACCGGTCGAGGCAGCCGGCGACGATGGCCTCCAGCTGGGTGCCCTCGTGGTCGGCGACGGCCGCGGAGAGGGCGAGCAGCTCGGCGGGCTCCGCGTGGCGGGAGGCGACCGGGGCGCCGGCGCCGTCGGTGTGCGTGGAGGACTGGGTGGTGGACAGGCCCCAGGCCCCGGCGTCCATGGCCTCGTGGAGCAGGTCGACCATCTGCCGGAGCTGCTCGGGGGTGGGCCGGCCCCCGACCGCGGCCTCGCCCATGACGTGCCGGCGCAGGGCGCAGTGGCCGACCATGAACCCGGCGTTGACGGCGATGCGGCCGTCGAGGGCGTCGAGGTACTCGCCGAAGGTGGACCAGCTCCAGTCGACGCCCTCCTCCAGGGCGGCGAGGGCCATGCCCTCGACCTTGCTCATCATGCGGCGCGTGTAGTCGGCGTCCTCGGGGCGGGCGGGGTTGAGGGGGGCCAGGGTGAAGCCGCAGTTGCCGCCGGCGACGGTGGTGACGCCGTGGTTCATGGAGGGGGTGGCGTACGGGTCCCAGAAGAGCTGGGCGTCGTAGTGGGTGTGGGGGTCGATGAAGCCGGGGGTCAGGACCAGCCCGGTCGCGTCCTCGCTCGTACGGGCCGCCTCGGTGACGGTGCCGGGGGCGGCGACGGTGACGATGCGGCCGTCGCGGATGCCGACGTCCGCGGGGCGCGGGGGTGTGCCGGTCCCGTCGACGACGGTCGCTCCGCGGATGAGGTGGTCGAGCATGACGGTTCCCCTCCTGGGTGGTCCTGCGGGTGCCCTGGGCGGGCGGGTGCCGTTGCCCTGCGGGGCGGGGCGGGGCGGGGGCGGTGTGGTGTGGATTGGGTCGGTGCGGGCGCCGTGCCGTGCCCCTGGCGGGGCGGGTTCGGTCGGACGTGCCCCTGGCGGGGCGGGTTCGGTCGGACGTGCCGCCGGCGGGACGGGTTCGGTCAGACGTGCCGCCGGCGGGACGGGTTCGGTCGGCTGTGCCGCCGGCGGGGCGGGCCGTGGTCCCTGGCGGGCGTGGGGCGGGTACGTGGTCGGGCGGGCGGCTCCGGTTCTGCGCGGGGGGGGCGTGGCTTGCCGGTGGTGGGGCGGGGTCATGGCGACGCCCCGCCGGGGGCCCTCCGGGGTGGTCCGCGTCGGGCCGGAGTGGGCGGCAGGCCGCTGCCGGGCCACTCCGGCCCTCGGCGATGCCCTGCCGGGAGGCGGTCCGGGAAGACGCCGCTCCGGCGGGGGGTCGGTCGGGGCCCGGGGCGGGCGGGCCCTGCGGGGCTGTCCCCTACCCGCCCTTCCACCGTTCCCCGGGGCTCCGCCCCGGACCCCGCCGCGTCGGCCGGGGGCACGGGGCCTGCGGCCCCGGCCCGGGCCGACACGAAGCCCACGGGCCCGGGCTCCAGCC
>NZ_JBFRER010000047.1:0-107317 GCF_052114405.1 Streptomyces sp. M-16
GGGGCATAAATGCCCCTAAAGGAATTGCCTTTCGGCAATTCCCGCAGGGAATTCCCCTTCGGGGAATTCGGGGTGGTTCCGGTCAACCCCCTTCGGGGGTTTTGTTGGGCGGGTTTGAATTGCCTTTCGGCAATTCTTGGTTGGTGGTTTTTGAAAGCCTTTCAGGCTTTCTTTAATTCCCGCGTTGCGGGGATTGATGGAGTGTTGGTTGTGGGGTGGGGCCCGCCTGCCGGSGGGTGGGGTGGTGGGTGGTGTGGGCCCCTTCGGGGCTTGAGGCTGTGGGGGTGTTTCGTTGGAGGGGTGTGGCTAGGGTCTGGGGTTTGGTGTCATGTGTGGTGGCTGGTTGGGGGGTTGGTGGTGGCTTGGTGGGGGGTGGGGGCCCCTGTCGGGGCCTGTGGGGGTGGGAGGGAGCGTGTGCGGGTGTCCCGGGGGGTGGGGTGGGGCGTTCGGGTGTGAGGGTGACGGCGTGATTCCTGAGGGGGTTTCAGTGCCCTTCCGGGCGCCGTGTCAGGGATAGACGCCCTGCCGGTCGCCTGATTCACAGGGGTGTGAGCGCGGGTCTGAATTCCGGGGGCGGCCTTTACGGCCGAATTCCGGGGCGCCGGGATTCGCCTTATCCCATCATCAAGGATCGCTCCCACATTTCTAGCGTACGTCGCGGACGGACCGCCACGACCTCCGAAGATGATGTCACGTCAGAGAATGGAGAATAAATATAGGCCCTCCGCGAATCGAATAGAAAACCACCGCCAGAAAAGAAAAAGGGAGGCCCTTCCGGGCCTCCCGCTCCGGCTATCACACCGTCAAAACACCCCAACACCAACCCACTTCACACCACCGGGCAGCACCGGGGTCTCAGATCCGTTCTAGGGCCCGTAGAGCCCTGGGGTGCGGCCCGGCCTGCCGCACCCCAGGGCCACGAATCAGACCCCCAGGCGGGGCGCAGCCACGTACTCCACACCCCACTCCGGCGGAACCGGCTCACCGTCTGCGTCCGTGCAGTACACGTTGAAGATCTCGGCGGCGTTGAGCGGCTTCGCGTAGAACTCGACGAGCTTCCAACCGCACACCCGGTACGTCTCGTTGGCGAAGTTCGTACGGATCACCGCACCCCCGCCGACGGACGCCGCGAGGGTGATGATCATCATCGCCTCAAGGGCGGCGTCCGGGTCCACGTCGGTCGTCTGGCCCTCGTTGCGGAACGGCACGGTGATCCCGATGGAGTCGCCGTTTGCCGATGCCGCGACGACGAGCACGTGACAGCCGTCCCCTACCGCGTCGAGGAAGCCCATGAACAGCGCGGCGGCGCGCTGGATCTCGTACGGGGTCTGGTTGTACGACGTGATTGCCATGCCGATTCCTCTCGGTCTGCTTCCGGTTCCCTGGGCGGCTGCCACCGCCGACCAATGAGACAACTATACCTCACATTCACCACTTTCGGGAGGCTGCGTGGATCTTTTCCGGGGTGTTTTCGCACGTGGGGAGGGCCAGGAACGCACAGCGCCCCACCCCTTGGGGGTGGGGCGCTTGCTGCTGGCGGTCAGTCCTCGCCAGGCAGGGAGATGGTGATCACGGGCTCCATGTCGTCGCCAGGCCCGCACGTGGCGAGCTGCTGTGTCCGCTCGCCCTCTTCGCTCTCTCCGTCGCGCGGGACGCGGTAGAGCTCGACGGTGCAGGAGGGGCCGCCGTCGGAGCGCCGGATGGCGTAGCGGGTCATCCGGAGCACATCCCAGAGGCGGCCTTCCTCGTCCTGGTAGGTCTGCCGGTTGTCCTCGTCCGTCCAGGCGACGCAGTCGGCCCACGCGGCCGCGGTGAGCGCGACGGGGAACCTGAACCCGGCTTCGCGGGCGATGTCGTCGCCGACGGCGACCAGGACCCCGTCGGCGATGGCGCGGGCCCGGCTGTAGCCGTGGATGACCTCCCCGAAGACGTAGGCCACGGAAACGGCCGGCTGCTCCGGCTCGGGGGTCCAGCGCATCGCGTCGGGGCCCAGACTGTCCCGGTTCGCTGCGCCGTTGATGAGGGTCTTGTCGGTCATGGTCTGCCCTTTCGTGAGGGGGTGCTTTCGGCGGCGGCGGGGTGCCACTCCCAGCCGCCCGGGGCGGGGCGCAGCCGGGTGGCTGCGCCCCGAGGGAGGGTCAGGCGTTGGCGGTGGACCGGGTGATGGACTGGCGGCGCACGCAGCGCAGCGTGAGGGCGGCCGGGTCCTCGGCGAAGGGGTCACTCAGCCGGTAGCGGGTGTCGGTGCTCCCGAGGTAGTCCGCGCGTCCGCAGTCGAAGCAGTCGCACGGCCGGGCCAGGTGGAGGCCGTGGTGCGACGGAATGCTCCCGTGGTAGATGACCAGGTCGCCGGGCTCGATGAGGTCGAGGGTGCGGAGCAGGGTGTCGGACATGATGTCTCCTCACGGCTGTGCGTGGATTCGGTTTGTGATCGACTGCCACCGCCGACCAACAAGACAACTATAACACACACAAGTCACTTTCGCGCCCTCATTGGCTCGTCTACCTGGGTGAATGCGGTTCGACCGCCCTTCGCCGACCGCGAGTGAACCGCCGGCGTTCCCCTCCGCGGCCGGCGGGAAGAGGGGAGCCGGTAGAGGGTGCGTTGTTGCCCGGACGTCGCTCCGGCTCGGCGCCCTGGCGGCCGGAGCACAGCTGCGCCCCCACCGTGCGTCAGCGGCACGGTGGGGGCGCAGGGCGGGGCGCGCCTAGCCGGTAGCGAGGCTGGCGCGTACGGCCTCGACGGCGGCGGCGGTGTCGGCGGCCAGGTCGGGGTCGTGGGAGTCGTGCAGGATCGTGAACTCCAGGCCGCTCTCGTCGTAGCGGCAGACGAGCCAACCGGCGTGTTCGGTCAGGGGGTAGTACACCTCGGCCTCGTGTCGGCCCTGGCCGCTAATGAGGATCTCTCCGCCATCGGGGGTACCGATGGAGACCCAGTAGCACCCGGAGCCGGGGTGGCCGCCCGCGGTGGCCTCGATGTCCTCGTCCTCCAGCACCTGGTGCAGGTACTCTCCGGCGTTCGGCGCACTGCCGAAGGTGCGGCAGTGGGTGTAGACGAGGTCTGCGGCGGTGTCCGGGTCGGGGGCGTCGAACTCCTCGGCCCACCGGGTGAAGTCCTCCTCGCTGGTGGCGAGCAGCTCGACCTGGTCCGCGACGGGGCCCGCGAGGACGTCGCGATGAGCAGCTCGGTGCTGTCGACGTCGAGGGTCAGTCCGATGACGGTGTACGTCTGGGTGGCGGCGGTCACGCGATCAGCTCGAAGTGCGCGGCGTCGACCGCCTGGGCGCCGAGGTCTCCGAGGAAGGCCGCGACGACGTAGGCGCCGTGGTCTCCGCCCCAGAGGGTCTCGGGGGTCTCCCCGTCTTCCTCGGCACGGTGCGGGAAGGCCTCCAGTACCGCGGCGGCCGCGTTTGCCTTGGCTTCCTCGAAATCCGCTCCGTCGGCGACGACTGCGAATGGTGAGGCGAGATCCCAGACTTCGTACCAGTCTCCGATGATGGTGAATTTCATGGTGTTTCCTTTCGCTGAATTCGGAGGCCCCGGAATTGGGTTCCGGGGCCCGGGGTGACCTGCGTTTAGCGGCGCGGCCGGGGGATGTCGCGGTGACGGTTGAAGAAGCGGTCGACGAGTACGAGCGCCTGGTCCTCGGTGAGGCCGAGCACGCTGCCGCCGGACGTGGTGGTGCCGGTGAACACGGCGAGTCCGCTGACCGTGTAGGGCCTGGTCCGGTAGGTGTGCAGGAGCTCGCTGGCCGGTCCGTTGTCGGGGTGCCCGAGCGGGAAGGCCCACTCGTCGGTCCACATGATCAGCCGGGTGGTCAGGTCGACGCATCGGACCTGGTCAGCGTCCAGCGCGTCCTGCGGGCGCATCTCGGAGCCCCAGTCGAGCAGGCGGAATCCGCCGGTGGGCTCGACCCGAAGGGCGTAGCTGTCCTGGAGGAGGGTGGGCATGGGGGTCCCCTTTCCTGGGAGTTGGTTTTCGGTGCGGGTCGGCTGCCACCACCGACCCGCAAGATAACTATACCTACTATCCATCACTTTGTGAACGTCTTGGAGGTGCGTTTCCCCTGTTCAGCGGCATGCCGAAGGCCCGCCGGCGGCACGCCCTGGCGCGCCGCCGGCCTTCCAGGGCG
The DNA here is from genome assembly GCF_052114405.1 of Streptomyces sp. M-16. NCBI lineage: Bacteria > Bacillati > Actinomycetota > Actinomycetes > Kitasatosporales > Streptomycetaceae > Streptomyces > Streptomyces sp. M-16. Next base: position 4,133 of record NZ_JBFRER010000047.1, read on the forward strand.
CCGGCGCCGGCGTCGCGATGGCCGACCGCGAAGATGACGCCCGTCCGCAGTGCCGAGGCGCGCGGTGGAGGCACGCTGCCCGAGCCGACGGCGCACAGACCGTCGCCGCGGCCGAAGGCGCCGTACGGACCGCGCGGCGCCGTCCAGCTGCCGACGGCCGGCGTGGCCCGGGGCCGGACATGACGGCGCCCCGGCGCGGCTGGTGGGCCGGGCCGGGGCGCGAGGGTGTGCTGGCTATGCCGTCAGGGTCCAGGGGCCGCTCAGGGACGGCGGGCCCGGCTGGCGGGGGTTGAGGTCGACGGTCACGTCACCGTCGTCCGTGTGGACGGTGAAGACCGTGGCCCAGGACTCGGGGTCGCGTTGGACGGCGAGTGCTTCGTAGGCGGCGTGTACGGGCGTGTCGGCGCCGATCTCGATGGTCCAGGTGACGCTGTACTCCGGCATGCGTTCTTGCCCTTCCTGGGCGCCCTCGGCGCCCGCGTGTCGGCTCTTGGGGGTCTAGGCGGCGAGGGTGAGTTCGACGTCGTCCAGGCTGCGCTCGTTGATGGTGACGCCGCTGAGGGGGTCGAGGTGGTCGAGCCAGATGTCCTCGTTGTCGGCGAGGTAGTCGCGCAGGGCGTTCGGGTTGCTGGCGATGTACGCGGGAAGCTCGACCTCGACGGTGAACTCGTACGTGACCTCCTCGGTCACGGTCAGGGCGAGGTGCGCGGTCACTTCCCGGTCGTGGCCCTCCGGCTCGGGCGCATCGGCGTTGACCACGAGGCACAGCAGGGCCGCCGTGTCCTCGTACGGGTCGGCATACACCTGCGCCGAGTCGGGGAGCCGGCCGAACGGGGCGCCGAGACGGTCGAGGTCGCTAAGGACCTGGAGCAGGGCCTGGGGATCGCGCGGATCGGTCCCGCCCCAGGCCGTGCGCAGTTCGGGGTCGGTGAGCTCGGGGAGCGTATCCAGGTCGCCGCAGACGCCCTGCGCGCCGCCGGCGGTCCGGAGGCTGTCGAGGTGGAGTTCGCCGGAGCGGGGGTCGCGGCGCAGCACCAGGTAGGCGGCGTGCGGGTACATGTGGGCCAGGGTGGCGGCGAGGGTGTGGGTCAGGCCCTGCGCCTGGGCCCGGGCGGTTTCGAGTGCGTCCTGGCAGTCCTGAAGGTTGGTGTGCATCGGTCCTCCTGAAGGGTGTTGAGGGGCCGGCGGTTCGGCCGGCCGAAGCTGGGCTCCTCCCCCCGGCGCCTGGCCGGGGGGAGGAGCGGGTCAGGCGCTGAGGAGCTGATTGCCGGTCCGCTGCCAGTACCCGGCCGGGGCGCGGTCCGCGCGGCACTGGTAGGTGCCGTAGGCGGTCACCTCGAACTCGTCGTCGCAGACCAGGACGCGGGCGTCCGGGATGAACTCCAGCGTCTTGCTGCCGACGGGAAAATCCCTGAAGTGCAGGAAGCGGTGGGGGGTGTTCAGGAACCAGTAGACGTCGCCGCGTTCCAGGTCGGTGTAGGGGACGCTGACGGTGTCGCCGGGGTGGAGCTTGCACCAGGTGCGGACGCCGAGGTCGGCGCAGATGTCCTGGACCCTGCCGTACATGACGTCGAAGGCGTCCGGGGCGATGCCCAGGGCGCGGTCGGTCTCGCCGCTCGGGCCGGTGAAGTGGACGGGGCCCCGGATGTCGAGGCCGTCGAAGCCGTAGCGGGCGGCGAGGTGCTGCGCCACGGTGTTGGTGGCTCCCGAGTCGCCGGGGAGGTAGTGCATGTCCGTCTCGGCGTCGAGCGGGACGGTGGTGTAGGTGCCGGGGCCGGAGAAGAGGCCGGTGAGGTCCCACTCGATGTGGGCGTCTCCGAAGGACCAGTTCACGAGCCGGTCGGGGTGGAGCGTGCCGAAGCAGCTGAATTCGTGCGGGTTGGTGAAGTCCAGGGGCATACGGGTCTCCAGGGTGTTCGCGCGCGTGTCCGGTGCTGGCCGACTGCCACCGTCGACCACAAGACAACTATACCACACACTCATCACTTCCGGGAGGCGCCTGGACCCTGTTTCCGCTGCTCAGGGGCTCATCACCATCCGCGCCCATCACGCAGAACTGGCCTCGCCCCGTACGGGGCGAGGCCAATGGATTGCCGGCGTTCAGGCCGTTGATGCGCCCGCGGTGATCAGCTGGTGGAGGACGTCCAGCGGCTGCTCGGCTCGGATCAGCCGGGCGAGACGGGCGCGCTGTTCGCAGATGCCGCGGCAGCCAGCGAGCGGCTGCAGGGCGTCCCGGTCGGTTGCGTCCCTCCCCCGGCGCGGGAGACCATCATCACCCTCGACGAGGCCGGGCAACCGGCCCGGGCCGCACGTCACCTCGGGCCATGCAGACCTGTTGGGGGCGGCCCCGGCCGGAACCGGGCCCGGTTCTCAACTGATAGGCAGCTACGGCATCGTGGTAGGCGGCTCCTCCGCGCCGGTCGACGGCTTCGCGGCGCTGAGGGCCGTCTGCCTCTTGCGGGACATCCTCGACCGGAGGTCTCTGAGCGTGGCCGCCACGAGGGGCGCTGCCTTGACCGCCACCGCCCCCGCGGCCAGGCCGACGGCCAAGGCTGCGACGATCCGCGGGTCGAGGTCGTCCTCCGTGTCGTCGGGGAACAACACGGCCTGCGTCTGCAGCCGGTTGTCCTCGCCCCGCAGAAGAGGGCTACTTCCTCCACCCGGCTGCCTGGACCGTGAGAATTTCGTCCCCGCCGGACGCTCGACAATCATCTTTTCCCGGACCCTCCCGGGCGGTGCATCAATCGCCATAGGGGCACTGTAGGAACCCGCGCCAGGGCCCGGAGGGGAAACGACCGAGCCCGTCCGGCCCGGGTGCCCCTCGCGCGCCGTCTCCGCGGTTAGGCAGCCAGGGCCAGCCGGCGGAGGTAGTCGGCCGCGGCCTCCTCGCCGACGTGGCGCCGCAGCGCGTCCCCGCGCGCCCAGAGCAGTGGGCCTTCCTCCGCCTCGACGCGGGCGGCCGCAGCGACGATTTCGGCAACGCTGAGCTTCTCCCTGAAGCGGTGGCCGATCTGCTCTTCCAGGGCGACGTACCGAGCGGGCAGGTCCAGGCCCAGGGCCCAGCACAGCCGTACGGCGCGCACCAGGACGTCCCGGCCGGCGAGTACGCAAAAGACGCAGGACAGGCGGGGGATGACGGCGTCGTACACGGGGTGGTACTCCAGGGCGGCTTCGGCGATCTGCTGCCAGACGTCGGTCTCGGAGAGCTCCAGGATCGGGTGCCAGGTCAGGACCAGGCGCTGCCCGGTGCTCGCGCGCATGTCGATGGCGAGAGGCAGCTTCCGGGCCCGGGCGGGGGATTCGGCCGCCCGAATTCCGAGGGCCGAGAGGATCAGGACCTGCCCGTCCAGGCCGAGGGCGTCGGTGATCTGCTTGAACAGCGGGGCGATCTTGTCGCGCTTCAGGGTCGAGGTGCACAGCCGGCGGGCAGCGTCGGGCCACATGCCGCGCTTCTCGACGAGGCCGAGCAGACCGCGGTCGGCCTGGACCACGACGAACTCGACGCCCCACCGCTCGGCCTGGCGCTGCGCGAGCTCGCGCACCCCCGGCCATTCGGACTCCTCCCCCAGGTCCGCGTGGACCATGACCACCTTGTCCAGGCAGCCGGCTTCGGCGGCCAGGGTGACCACGCGGTACGCGCAGACGAGCGAGTCCTTGCCCGCGCTGGTGGAGACAAGGATTTTGTCCGCGGCCAGGATGAGCTCGCGGGGAGTCTCGGCGAGCTCACCGAGGAGGGCGGCCGCAACGCCGGACCGGCGCTCGCCGCCGGTTCCGCGGCCCGGGGCGTGCGGGGTGTAGAGCGCCGCGAGGGCGCGGTTGGCCACGCGGGCCGCGTTGAAGGTCCGGCAGACCTTGGCCCGGGCCTCCTGCTCGCGGCGGACGAGGCCGGCATGGGTGGCCTGCTCGGCCTGCAGCTCGTCGGCCGCGCCCCGCAGTTGCAGGTCGCGGGTGATGCGTCCGTGCGCGGCGCTGGCCTTGGCGGCCCGGGTGCGGGCGCGGCCGGCGGCGGTGTACGCGGCGTCGGCCTGGTGGGCGCGCCGGATCCCCTCCAGCAGCCGGCGCCGGGTGAGCATGTCCATGGGTCTCCTCTGGGTGCGGGGTGGTGAGTTCGGCGCCGGGCGGCTGCCACTGCCGCCCGGCCGGGGGTGGATCAGAACGTGCAGAACCGCCGTGCGAGCGGCCGGATGCTGCTGCGGCGGCGCTCGCTGAGCCGTTCGGTCACCTCGCGGGCRCACCGGGCCGCGTCGGCGGCCGGGTCGAGCGGCGTGGGGGAACCGCCGACGAGGGTGGTGAGGTAGGTGCCGTCGGCGGCGTGCAGATGCGCGGACCAGGGTTCGCGGTGGTCAGCCGCGGGCCGGTCGGCGCGCTCGCCGGCGTACATCAGGACGTGCAGGACGCCGTAGGCGGCGTCCTCGTCGTCCGGGGCGTCCAGGTCAACGGCCATGATCAGGAAGGTCATGCCGCCCTCCTCTCCGGGGAAGGCGCGGCGACCCAGGGCGGCCAGTTCGGCGAGCAGCAGGTCGCCCTCGGTGGGTTCCGTCTGGTTGGTCATCTCGTTCCTTCGCATCGAGCGGGCAGGGGCGCATTGCCGCGCCGGACGGTGTCGTGCGCAGGGGGTGCCGGACCCCGGCACCCGGCGCGAGGTGGGCCGGGTGCCGGGGTGCGGGGCGCGCTGTACGCCCCGCGAGGTCCTACTGAGCGACGGTCGGCCGGTTGTAGGGGCGGGCGTTGTCCACGGCGACGGCGGCGGCGAGGCGCCCCCACTTCAGGTGGAGCTTGAATGCGGCTTCCAGGTAGAGCGCCGCCGCCTCCGGCCGCTCACCGGCTCCCGTCAGGTGGCGCTCGTGGAGGAGCTGGAGGGCGCCGCGCAGGCTGGTCTCCTGGGAGGCGAGCTGGATGCTGACGGGGTGCAGAGGCCGGGGCAGTTCGAGGGTGCCGAACACGGCGCTGGTGACGTACTGGCCGAGGCAGGCGGGGAGCCCGGTCGCCGTGTTCTGCGCGACGACGTCTTCGGCGATGGACAGAAGCAGGGAGGCGTCGAAGGGGATCGTGTTGGTGATGACGACACCGTCCAGGACCGGAGGAAGGTCGGTCTCGAAGGCCAGCGCGACGTCGTCGAGGAGTTCGGCGACCGTGGTGAGCGCCTCCTCGGCCGGGTGGTTGAGCACGCTCCTCTGTCGGGCGATACCGGCGATGGCGCGGGCCCGGGCGGCGGCGTGCAGGGCGTTGGGGAGCGGCGTGCTGATGATCATGACTCTCCGAAGGGTCTGAGGATGTGTGTCCGGTGTGGTCGACTGCCACCGTCGACCATGAGACAACTATACCCGCTATTCATCATCACGCAAGGGCTCGCCCTTACCCCCTCGGCAGAAATCCGCAGTCGGCACCGGCGTTGCTGCGGGCGGCCACTGGCAGTGCGCCGCCTGGGCGCAGCGCTCCGGACGCGGGCGATGGCGGCGGAGGGGAAGGGGAGCTGCCCGGCCCCTTGGGGCCGGGCGGGGCCCGTCAGCAGGCAGCCTCGGGGTCATCGGCCGTCGGCAGGGGCTCCCATTCCAGGGAGCGCGCGGTCTTGCGGGAGCGGCCGTCAACGGCGACGGTCACGCCGTCCCGGTACGCGCGGCCGCCGGCCATCCGTACGTCCACCGCTTCGACGGTGCCGGTCTGGCCGCTGGCCACGTGCCTGACCCGCTCGCCGACGGTGCGGGCCAGGTCCGCTTCCCTCAGGCGCCGTGCGCCGAGCCGGTGTCCGGCCTGCTGGACCAGGCGGCCGGCGCGGGTGGCCAGGGCGGCCGCGAAGGCTGCGTCGGAGTCCGGGGCCTCGACCCTCAGGAAGCAGCGGCCCTCGGGCAGGCCGGTGTGGGTGATGGTCCAGGTGTCGGTGATCGCGCCCCGGGCCTGGTCGGCGGCGGCGTCCTGCTTGGCCGCGGCATCCAGGGTCGGCACGTGCCAAACGTGCAGGGAGGAGTGGCCACCGGGCTCGACGATCCAGCCTTCGGTGCGCTCGAACAGCTCCTTCGCGACGCTCAGCCGAGTCAGGGGCGGCCGCCCGTTGGCGCTGGTGCTCAGCCTGCCGTCCTCGACCCAGGCGACGGCCAGGCGGCCGCTGGTGCCGTCCGGCCGGACCCAGTAGCCAGCCACCTCGCCGAGGTCGTCGGGGCCGGTGACGTCGGCGAGCGGCTGCCCGGCCAGGGCCGTCACCGCGGCGGCGGCCGCCGGGTGTTCGGCGTCCTGGGGCAGTACGCCCGTACCGGCCGCCGGAGCGGTCTCGGCCGGGCCGGCGGCGGGCGGCGGGACGAGGGCGGCGTTCCAAGAGCCCGGGCCGTACTCGGTGAGCTTGACGAGGCCTGCGGCGTGCAGGCTCCGGACGGCGGTGAGGTTGTGACCGTATCCGGCGCCGATCGAGCCGTCGCGCTTGACGATGGCGTACACCCGGCGCTGCGGTTCGGTCAGGGCGTCTTCGGCGCGCTTGTGGTTCTCCTGGGCGTTCAGGTGGTCGGCGCGCTCCTGGGCGTCGGCCTCGGTCTGCCAGTCGCCCGGGACGACCAGGCCCGAGGTGTTGACGACGTCGAAGCCTCCGTTCGCAGCCGGGCGGACGGTGTAGAGGGCGAGCGGTTCGCGCTCGGCGGCCGGGGCCGGCTGGGCGGCGGCGGGTGCCTGCCTCGGGGTGGCCTTGCGGGTGCGGGCCGGCTTCTCCTGGACGTTGACTTCCTCGACCGTGATGTTCTTCCAGCCCGCGCGCTCGGCGGTCCGGGCGGCCCTGGTGACGTTTGCCGCGGACATGGACCAGGTGTGCACGATGCGGCCCTCGCCGTCGCGGCGGTCGGCGATGACCGCGTGGGTGTAGTGGCGGGTTTCGCTGGTGCGGGTGCAGCCGGTGGAGGCGACGAAGGTGGTACGGGCCATGACGGGGCTCCTTGCGTGTGGGGTGTGTTTTCGGTGCCGGTCGGCTGCCACGGCCGACCGGGGGCGGGGCCGGGGGCGGTGGTGCCGCCCCCGGCATCGGGCTACTGGCCCCGGCGGAGCGCGCGGATGCGCAGGCCCGCCTTCTGGATCCGGTGCTCGACGGCGCCGTATCCAGCGCGGCTCCGGAGGTTGTAGTCCCGGAGCTGGAGGCAGAGCCGGAGCAGGGTGCGCTCGGACATGTCGTCGACCGTGCCGACCACGACGGGCTCGTTGGCGAACGCCATGCCCAGCGTCCTCGGCGCGAACGAGGGGGCGCCGAGCGTGTAGAACCACACCCGGTATCCGTCCTTCGGCGCGTTCTCGTTCCAAAGGCCCAGGACGATGGCCCGGCGGATACCGGTGTTCTTGCCCTCGTCGTAGCGGGGGGTGCGCACGACCGTGCCCGGCTCCAGAACGGTCTGGGTGGCGGAGGCGGTGGCGACGGTCATGTGGACTCCTTTGGAGAGGGGTGGGGGCGTCGGCAGGAATCCCCCACCGACACGAAAACTATACCCACCATCCATCACTTGCGCAAGGGTGCCCCCTTCTCAGGCGCGCCACAGGCGGACCCAGATGCTCACCGGCGATCAGGCACACGCCGCGCCGCCGCCGACAGCGGGGAGCGGGGGTGGCCGTCAGAACAGGGCGTACTGCGCTCCAGCGTTGCCCGGAGAGCCTTGGCGCCGGCGGATGCCTGGCGAGGCTCCACCCGCCCCCGCGGGCTCCCCCCGTACGGCCTCGTCCTCGATGGGAGCCGCAGGCCCCTCCGAGGTCGGCTCGCTCTTGGGGCACGCGCACCGGCACCACCACACGCACGGCTCGCCGCCGGGGCGCACGATGAACCGGGCGACGCACCGGCCCCGGGTGTCTCGCACCCAGTCGATGTTGTCGTCCACGTGAGGGCCGCCTTCCTGCCGGTGGACACACAGGTCGCAGCGGCCGGCCACGCAGTTCCAGCAGGTGCCCCGTTCGCACATGGCCCATCGGGCGAAGCCGAAGGGGTACTTGCGCTCGATCTTTTGGAGGTAGGCGGGCCACACCTGCTCGCACACCCACGCGCCCTCAGCCTCCTCCATCGGCGAGGGGTTGGGGACCGGATCCACGATGCCCATGATCAGGGCGCCCTGGAAGTTCAGGTTGGAGATTCCCCGTACGATCTCCCGCTCCTCGGGGGTGAGCGTGCGCTGCGGGCGGCGGATGACCGGGTACGCGAACAACCCGGCCTCCGGCCGCGGGCCGGCAGCGCGTCGGGTCTCGTTCATGCAGATCCCTTCGATGCTGAGCGTTCGGCAGCCTGCTCAATCGCGGGCAGGGGGCGGAGATCCGCCCCCTGCCGCGTACAGCGACGGTCAGCGCTCGGTCCGGGCGTAGTTGTGGCGGTCGTCGGTGGCGGCGAACTCGACCAGCTCGGGAACGTGCGCGCCCACCCAGGTGCCCAGCGGGCCGGGGCTGTCCTGCTGGCCCGTGAGCCAGCGGTAGACGTCCGGCTTGAGCTCGAAGAGCCTGCACTCCTCGTCCTCGGCGTAGAACTCAGCGTTGCCGCCGAATCCGTAGTCGTCGGCGACGTCCCACACGCAGACCAGGTACGGGCCGCCCTCGTCGTTGATGCGCCCGAAGACGAGCCGGATGTCGTCGGCGCCGTATCCGTGCTCGAACGCCCCGTGCAGCTCGGCGAGCTCGGCCCCGAGCTCCTGGGCGACCTCTCCGGCCGCGGTGCCCCCGGCGCTCGGCGCGGGGTCCTCGCCCTCCTGGTCCTCGTGTTCGCCGCCGTGCTCGGCGATCAGGTCGCGGAGCGCCTCGGTGGGCACGTCCAGGAACGTTACGGTTTCCGCGTCGAGGTCCGCGCCGATGAGCCACTGCTCCCACAAGTCCTCTTCGGCCCAGGCTTCGGTGTCCGGGGCGGTGAGGCCCGGCGAGAGGAGCACCTCGTCCGCCGCGCGGCCGCCGGGCCGGACCTTGACGAGGAGGGCGTGGCCGTCGGCCAGGCGGATGCGGGTGAAGCCGCGGTCGGTCCCTTCGGCGATGACGGCGTCGAGCCGGGTCGTGCTGAGGGTGTGGGTGCTCATGCAGTGCCTCCGAGTTGAGCGTTTCCGGGTGGTCGGCTGCCACCGCCGAACCACAAGACAACTATACATGCTATTCATCACTTCGCAAGGGGGTGCAGTCACGCGATCAAGAGCACGTCCCCGATGACCCTGGCCCGGTGCAGCGGCGCCGGGCCGCCGGCCGACCTCTTACGCGGCGCCGGCTCGGGCAGGTCGCGAAGCGGCCGGAAGACCGGCCTCTTCCCGGTGTGCTCCTTCCAGCGCTTCTCGAACCCCGGGCGCTGCTTGTCCGCGACGCCCGCAGGTGCGGCCACGATGAACGCCTCGGCGTGCGGCAGGCCTTCCGGGTCGTCCAGGTAGTGGGCGCGCCGGATCCCGGAGGCCTCTCCGTCGACCAGGCGGACGCGGTCGGGGAAGCGCCCGGCGAACCGGGTGACCAGTCCCTCGGCCCGCTCGCGCGGGCCCTCGTACACGGTGCGCACCGATCGCCAGGTCGGGCCCTTCTGCTGCGCGCCCCGGCACCGCTCGTCGTCGCCGAGGCACTGCGGTTCGGCGTCGACCGGCGCGCCGCCCTGGTCGACGACCGCGTGGATGCGGCGGGGAGCGCGGGAGTCGTCGAGGACCAGGACGCCGTCGGCGTCGCGGGGGCCGCCGCGGCAGACCTGGACCAGGCGAATCCGCCAGGCGCGCAGGAGCGGCAGGACCAGGCGGTCGGCGTAGGACAGGGAGTCGCTGAACTCGTCGCCCGTGACGGCGTGCACGATCACGAGGTCGGACAGGTCCGGCTCCAGGCCATTGCCGACCGGGTCGTTGATGAACCGCAGGATGTTGGCCGTGGAGTCCGCCCCCAGGCCCCATGTGAGGACCGTCCTGCGCTTGCGGGCGGAGCGGGGGCCGGAGCCACGCGACGGGGCGGGGAGGTGCGGGTGATGCGCGGGAGGGTGCAACACGGTCTCCTTCAGGGGTGCGTGTTCGGTGGTGCGGCTGCCACTGCCGCGAGGTGCTGGGGCGCGCCCGGGCCCGGGTGGACGTGCTGCGGGGCCGGGGCGCGGGACGCGCGGGCGGGGGCGGCTCTGCCGAAGGACCCCGCCCTGGAGGCGCCCCCGCTGGAGGGCCCGGGCGCGCGTGGATCAGCGGCCCGGGCCGGAGAGGAGCGGCTATCGGGTGACGGCGCCAGCCGCGACCCAGGCGGAGCGGGGGCTCACCGGGTTGTGCTTGACGATGGAGCGGGCCAGGGCGAAGAGGCGATATCCCTTCGGGGCGCCGGTGGCCAGTTCCAGGTTCCGGACTGCCACGTCGTACTGGAATCCGAAGACCACGCGCATGAGCTCGGAGCGGCCCATCTCGCGGCGGTAGTCGAGCATGTCGTGTGCTGCCTGGATGGCCTGCTCGCCGATGCCGGTCCAGACGCGGCCGTTGAAGACGTGGTCCCCGGCGGTGCGGTCGGCGTCAGTGACGTCGAGGGGCCCGGTGTGGGTGATGGTGAAGTGCTTGGGCCAGGCGGAGCGGGGGCCGAAGGCCAGCGCCGCGTACGCCTCGGCGGCGCCGTCCAGGGCCGTACGGACGGAGCGGACGGTGAAGCCCGGGAGCGTCCGGTCGTGCTCGGTGTCTGCCTTGAAGGCGTCCAGGCGGGTGGTCCCGCCGTAGTTGTAGACGTCCACGGTCGCGGCCCCGGGGAACAGGCGGCGGGCGGTGTCGAGGACGGCGTACGCGGCGCGGGAGGTGTTCACGAGGATCTCCTTGGGTGGTGCGTTTTCGGTGTGCGGCTGCCACTGCCGCCTCGGGACCCCGTCCCGATGAGAAAACAATACCCACGTTTCATCACTCGCGCAACTCTGCCCTCTTCCCTGATTGCTCGTCAGATTCCTGGGTCGGGAACGGCCGGCGGCCCCTACCCTCCGGGCCCCGCCGGCCGCGAGGGCCGACGTCGCCCGGAGATGTCAGCGAGAAGCCGCCGCAGCGCCCGGAACAACCGCTCCGCAATCGTCCGCCGCGCCCGGGACGCAGAGGCGCGCCACCAGCTGACGGACGGCACGCGGCCCGGCGGCGCGGATCCCAGGCGCACTGCGCCCGTGCGGGTGGACGGTAGCGCGCAGGATCTTCCCGGAGCGGGCGCCCACCTCCATCCACCCCCAACCGCCCTCGGGGCCGGGCGCAGCCAGGGTCACGTGGTGGCGCCGGATGGAGGAGCGCCACACGGGAAGGAGCCCGCGCTCTGTGGCCAGCGCCACGACCGAGCGGGTGTACGCGTTGAGGCCGTGCGGTACGGCGGGGACGCCGATGTGCAGCGCCCCGCCGCGCATGGCGAGCAGGACGCCGAACGGGAGGGGCGCGCGGATGTCGGCGGGGTCGCGGTACGGAAGCCGCCCGTGCGCGGGGCAGCGGGTGCACAGCAGGATGTCGGCGCGGTCGCTGTCACCGGGCACGAGGCGGGCAGCGGGATCCGCGCACTCGGGGCAAGGCGCGGTTCGCCATTCGTACGAGTCGGCAGCGGGCACGTGGCCTCCAGGGTCGAGAGAGGGTGGATCGCCCCGGGGCGGGGGCGACGTGGGCCGGGCGTGGCACGGGTCTCAGCGGGAGAGGTGCCGGGGGCGGGCGGGGGGCGATTCCGCCAGCCCGGCACAGCCAGGCGGCTAGAGAGGTTGCCTGGGAAAGGCCGTGCGGCGCGGCGGGGACGCCGATGCGCAGCGCCCCGCCGCGAGTGGCTCCGGCTAGATCAGCGACAACTGCTCAACCGCGTCGGGCGTCGCGTAGTGGTTGGGCTCGACCTCCACGAGGTAGTCAGGAACTTCACCCGTGAAGCGGAACTTGGGCGTCGGGCGGAGGTCTGCAGCCCATGCGGATGCGTGCGACACAAACGTTCCGCGCTCAGCGCGCCGGACGATGGCGCGGGCACGAACCGCGCCCTGCTCCTCAAGCCACCGCTTCCCCACACGCTGCGAGGCCGCCTCAGCGGCGACGGCCGCAGCCCGGTAGGCGGGGAGGTTGGCCCCGCGCAGCTCCGCGATCTTCGCCTTGACGGCCTTCGTGTGAGCGGATTCGAGCTGCGCCACGGTGCGGACCCTGCCTCCGATGTCCGTGCGGACCCGGTGGTCAGCACCAGCTACACGAACCGTCGTCTCGCGGAATTGGTCTGCCATGACTCCTCATTCATAAGCACTGGTCAGTTTGGGTATCCCGGGCGGAATTCGATCCGCCCGGGGCGTGGCGGGGGCGCCCCCTCCGTGCAGCCGATCCCCGGCCCCAGGGGAGGGCGAGCGGGGGCCCGCCCGGCGGGCGGGCCCCCGCTCGCCTACGCGGCGAGCTTCAGCTTGGGCGCCGGGTAGTCGCGCTCCAGCTCCATGTCGATCATCTGCTCAGGGGTGAAGACGAAGTGCGCCAGCGGGAACACCTCGGCCGCCTTCTCCTCCGGGACGGCGAGCACGAAGCGCATGCGGTGGATGGTGTACGCCTTGATCTGCTCCAGGGTGAAGGTGCGCATCTCGCCCCGGGCGCGGCACATCGCGCGGACGATGATGCCGCCCTTGCTGGTGGTGAGGATGTTGTGGATCTCGATGGTGCGCACCGACTCCTCGCCCTTGCTGTCGACATAGGTGATGGTCGTGGCGCGCTCGCCGTCCATGGCGCGGATCAGGTCGGTCAGGGTGCGGGTGGTGGTCTGACCGGCGGTGATCTTCATGGAGTTCGACACGGGTTTCTCCCTGGAGCGTGTGAGTTCGGTGGGGGTGTTGGCCGGGTGCCACTCCCGACCAACAAGACAACTATAACTCACACACATCACTTTCGGGAAGTCGGAACGGTCTTTTCCTCGCCCCGATTTCGCATTCACCCATTCGGCCGCCCGCATCGCGCCGGACGGCGACACCACGCCACTCCCACTTGACCAAAGTGACGAGTAATGGTTATAGTTGTCTCAGTTGATCGGCGGTGGCAGCCGGTCAGGACCGCGAAACACGCACTACGACAAATCCACAGCGAGGAGCCCCGAGATGGCCCGTACCTACAACGACCGCCCCGCGCACCTGCAGTCCCAGGAGCGGCCGTGGATCTCCCACCTGAAGGACGGGAGCAGGAAGTGGTACCAGCAGGCGGCACACAAGCGGGACCGCGCGGCGGTCCGGCTGGCACTGCGCCTCGGCGTCGAGCCGCCGCTCCCCCAGCGCCGCTGCGTCGACTGGGACATGCACTGACCAAGCTCCACACGAAGCGGCCCCGCCTTCCGGCGGGGCCGCTTCGGCATGTCCGGGCACAGCCTTCGATCGGGAGCGCACGCGGCGTTTCTGGCCGGGGCGGGCAGCGGGCGGCGGCGGATGCAGAGCGGGCGCCGGCGAGCGGGACCGGGCTGCGGAGCGAGCCGGGGGCCGGGTCCGTGCTGGCCTGAGCTGGGCTGGGATGGACCGTGATGGTCGAGGCCGGCCCGGCCCCGAGAAGAATCAGGCCTCTTCCTCCGGCTATCGCGGAGAAAGAGGTGTCGTCGCGGCGAGGGGGCTTGCCCACGGGGCCTGACCAGGCATAACGCTCAAGATCGAAAAAGTGGGGGTCCCACTCACGGTCACACCTCCGGTGCAACTCCTAGTGCACCTCTGCAAGCAACCCTCCAGCCCCCCTCCGGTGCAACTGCCGCAGAGGCACCGCGGCATGGGCTTGCCCACCACGGCAGCGCACCGGGCGGGCCGGCTCCTTCCTACCTCTGGCGGTGGTACCGGAGGTCGTGGCGGCCGGGCTCGCCGGGCATCACGTCGTAGCAGTCGGGGCACGACAGCCCGAGGGAGGCGATCATCCAGCCGCCGATCGCGACGGTCGTCCCGCAGTTGCCGCAGTGGTCGACGTCGGGAGTGGGACAGGTTGCCGGAAGCGGCGCGGAGCTCCTGGTGCTGGGGTAGGCCGGGAGGTCCGCGGTCCAGCTGTGCCGCTGGTACTCGGCGCGGGCGTCCTCCAGGAGGTAGAACCGTCCGGGGGCGTCCGCGAATTCGTCGGCCTGGGGACCATGCACCTCGACGTCCCACGCAGTGACCGACTGCCCGTCGCCGAGGGCCAGGGCCCGTTCCACGATCCGCATGCGGGCCGCCGTCGGCCCCGATCCGCGCACGCCCTTGTCGTACGGGGTCTGCACGTCCACGGCCGAGATGAAGCCGTGCTCCTCCACCGCCCGCGCGTTCGCGCCGGCGGCTTCCCTGGCCGCGGCCGCCCGCGCGGCCTTCTTCTCGTCGGCCCGGGCCTTCCGCTGCGCAGCTGCGGCCTTCTTCTTGGCCTCCTGTTCCTGCTCGGCGGCCCGCTGTCCGGCCAGGGTGGCCTGCCGCTGTTCGTACTGCTCCAGGGTGGGCTGCTGATCGCAGGTCCCGACGTGCTGCACCTCCCAGCGGCCGGGGCCGGGGGCCTGCCGGATCTGGACGTAGTGGGCCGTCTGCGGGGCCGCGGCCGCCTGGCACAGCGCGCAGGGCGCGCCGGCGGTCACCGGGCCCGGGGCGGGGCAGCTGCCTCGCCGGTGTTCGACCACGGCGTCCGGGCCCCGGCCGAGAAGCCGGCCTGCCCGGACGGCCACGGTTGTCGAGCACCAGACGCACGGCTCCGCCTTGATGTTCGGCCGACCGGGCCCGGGGGTGATCTCCTCGACCTCGGGGTCCGCGGGCTGCGGGTGTGCGGTCAGGTGCTTGTCGAGCATCTTCCGGGCGGCGGCGCCGAACATCGACTTGGCCTGGGCGAACCGCCGCTGCCACAGCGGCTGGAGGGTGCCGTCGGTGTGGACCAGGTGGAGAGCGACGGCGGCGTCCATGACCGGGTAGGGGCGGCCGAGGCGGGTCTCGGCCCAGCCTGTGCGGCGTTCGTCGACGACGAGCAGCAGGGTGCCGGGGGGCACCTCGACCACGGCACCCTGGCCCAGCTCCGGGCCGGCCAGGGCCCGGTGGCCCTCGGCCGCGGTGTCCAGGTCGGTCAGCAGCTGGCGCCAGGACCGGTAGATATCGGCGTCGTCGGGAACCGTGGGAACCGTGATGCGGGACAAGGAAGATCACCTCTCGATCACCCCACCAGCGCGGGGAGGACGGCGCTACGCCGTGGGTCAGAAGGGGAGGCCCCGCGCGGGCAGGGCAACAGGAGGGACTGGACCGTGAGCCCCGCGACCGCGGGGACGAGCTTCCGTCGGGAAGCCGTGCCGTCCTTCGACACACCCCCGCGCCGGCGGGGAGCAGCGTGCGCACAGACCGTCCTGGCTGATCGTCAGCGGCCCACCTCCGCTTGCGCGGAGAGCACCGGGCAAGTCTACCGACGGGCGGCCGGCTTGGCGGGGGCTCCCGCCCGGTTGCCGGGCCTGTGCTCTCTCGCCGGGTGATCGGCGGTCCGGCGCCGGTGTCACCTGCCGGCACTAGGCTCTGGGCGCATGACCGTCCACTTCACGACCGCCGTCATTCCGGGCGCCATGATGGGCCGCGACGAGGACAACGCGATGCTGCTGCTCGCGGCCGACTCCGCTGAGGACATCCCGAACCTGCCGGTGCCCACCGCCCTACACGTGGTGGACAACAACCTCGGGCTCTTCGTCCACGGCCAGATGATCGGCGCCCCGATTCCGGTCTCCGACACCTGGGTCCGCGCGGCCGCGGCCGTCGGCGACTTCGACGCCCAGGCCAAGGTCGCGCTGCTCCTGGAGCCCCTGCCCGGCGACATCGACACCAGCTTCGCCCCCGTCCAGGAGGGCGTCGCCGAGCCGGACCTGCCGGTGTGGGTCGGCGATGTGCTCGTCGGCCGGTACAGGATGGCGCTGCGGGACATGCGCGTGTCCACCGGGTTCCTCGGCAACGTCGACATGGGGTTCGGCGTACCGCAGGACGTGGCCGGCTGGGCGACGATCCTGCACGATCCGCACAGCGCCTAACCGTCCCGACCCCGGGCTACAGCTGGGTCCGAGCCAGCCGCTGCGATCACCCGCTCCTTCACCCTGTGGGCAAGCCTCTTGAGCTGGTGTTATACGGCCCGGGCAAGCCTGTCCGTCTCTTGGGCAAGCCCTGGTCCACCCGCCTGGGCAAGCCTGCCTATCCCGTGGGCAAGCCGTTCCAACGAGCCGGGGCAAGCTGGTCAGCACAAAGCACACAGGCTCTCTCCGGCGGGATGAGAACGCCCGGCCCTGTGAAGGGCCGGGCGTTCGTCTCGGCGCAGCTGGCGCATCGGAGCGAGCGACTCCGGGAGGCTATGCGCGGACGGGGTCGGCGGTCATCGTCTCTTTCACGTAGGAGGGCAGCACCCGGCTGGTGCGCAGGGCCTGCGCGACCACGGTGAGTAGGTCGTCCCCCTCGACCCCGGCCGGCGCGGCCCCGCGGATCCGGGTCCACGCCTGTGTCGCCCGTATGGCAAGCGCGAGAATCGTCTCCGGGGAGACGAGATAGAGGTGTGGCAGCGCGCCGGTTACCCCATCGTCGGAGACGATGCCCTTGGGTGAGGCGATGACGCTGATGCTGTCGGCCGGCGGCTTGTCGACTTGCTGGTCTCCGGCAAGCTGCTGCAGGTGTGTGTTGGTCTGCCGGATGTCGTTCAGGCTGATCCCGCCCTCGGACTTCTGTTCGCTCTTGGCCTCCACGGTCAGCCACCAGGAGGGCCACAGCCAGGCCGCGTCCTCGCGGCCCTGGTCCGACGACTTGAACGAGCGAGCCCCCAAGAGTTCACCTAGGGAGACGAGGCCCTGCTCGTACTTGGTGGCGTTTCGGTTTCCGAGGTTGGCCAGCATCTCGGTGGCAAAGGCTTCGTACTTGGCGGCCGTCTTGAGCTTCTTGGACCGGTAGGCCTCGGCGACAGCGGCCACGGCCTCGCTGTCCACGACGCCGAGCTCGGGCTCGGCGTCCGCCTGGCCCTCGATCTCCCGCAGCCACGTGGTACCGATAGCTGCCTTCCGGGCTCGGTCCAGCAGTTGCTCGGCGCGCGCCGGAGCCGCCGGGGCCCCGATGGCCAGCCGGGCCCACGCGGAGCCGAGGTAGGCCCACATCGCTTGGTACGGGCGCAGTTCTTCGCCGGTCAGGAGGTTGAGAGCCTGTACCGCGCGCTGGGAGGCGGCGTCCCAGTCCTCCAGCCAGGCGGCTTGCCAGGCCAGGACCTCGTGCTCGGCGCTGTCGGCCAGCTTGGCCACGTAGGCGGGTTCCTGCTTGATGCACTCGGAGCGGCGCTCGACGATGTCCGGCTCGGCGTCCTCCTGCCAGATTTCGTCGCGGTCCAGGGCGCTGCGCGCCAGGGCGACGAGGTCGGATGGGGCGACTTGGCTGTTGTCGCGGCCGAATGCGATTTCGGCCTGGAGCTCGGGAGGCAGGCCTTCCCGGACGTCGAGGCGGGAGAGGAAGCGCTGGAGTTCGCGCCCGGTCACGATGACCAGGGCGAAGTCGCGGGGTCCGCGGGTGCAGCGTCCGGCGCCTTGGATGACGCGGGTGCGGACCCGCTCCTGCGCGACGCGGCCGGCGCGCAGCCGGGTCTGCAGGAACTGGTCTTGCAGGTGGAGGCTGTTGGGGAGGTCGTGCATGAGGATGATGCTGCAGGACTCGTCGGGCATGTCCATGCCGTCGAATCGGCTCGGGGCGAGCAGCATGCCTCGTTGGGCTTTCTTGAACGGTTGGAGTCCGTCCAGGGTGTCGCCGGGCTGGAATCGCTCAGTGTGAGGAATGTCCAGGGTGTCGGCGATCTTGGTGGCCGACTTCTTGTCGGGTGTCAGCACGACGCTTTTGCCGCGCAGTGCGATCAGCTGGCCCACGAGACCGCCCTTGATCTCGGGGTCGGCAGGGGCCTCGGCCGTGTCGGATGGGGTTGGCGGGTTGGGGTCTGCGGCGTGCAGTCCGGCGGGGCCGAAGGGGTCCTGGGTCGACTCGGCCAGGTCGGGGAAGACGAAGAAGCGGCGGCCGCTGCCGATGTTCTCCCACTCCGGCGGCGCCGGAATCCGGCTGATCTTCAGTCGGCCGAAGGCCCGCTCCAGTTCGCCGCCTTCACCGAGGGTCGCGGAGAGGTAGATCCGCTGCTGGGGGCCGGTGAACGGATCGTGCGTGAACGTCGGGGGAAGCATCGGCCGGATGTACCAGCCTTGCGGGCTGACGTAGAAGAGGCAGGCGCGCAGGTGCGGGCGGATCATCTTGAACCGGTACGAGGCGTTGCCGGACAGGGTCGAGAGCACCTTGTCCAGGTCGGGGGCGTGCTTGGCCACCGCCGTCGCCGGCACCAGCCGGACTTCCGCGCCGCTGTGCCGGTCGGTCAGCCGGGTCACCAGGTGGGGGTCGAGGTCGTCGCCGAAGACGTCCAGCAGCGAGGTGAACTGGTTGGCCGCGGCCGGGATGTCCACCGCCCAGGCGTCCGCTACGTAGTTCTCGGCGGCGTGCGCATCGTCAAAGAGCAGACTCTGGGCGTCCGGGAAGGCGGAGTTGGTGTTGAAAACGTGGCTGTAGACCGTGATCGCCACGGCGTCGGCGCCCTCGTAGCGGGCGAGGTCCTGGTCGGAGAAGTCGGAGCGACCGCCGATGAACAGAGCGGCCGGTACGCCCTGGGCCCGGGCGGCTGTCCAGACCTGGTGGGCGAGCTGCTTGGTCGGGCAGGCGTACACCGAACGGTGCTTGAAGTAGCGCCGCCGCCAGTCCGCGAGGAGCAGACCGACCAGCGTCTTGCCCGAGCCGGTCGGGAGCTCCAGGGCGACATCCGGCTTGTTCAGGAGCTCGGGTGAGGCGTAGGCGCGCAGCATGTCGGCCTGGTGGGACCACAACGCTCCGTGGCCGGTGGTCGTACGCGGGAGCACGCCGAACAGGGCTTCCGGTGTCGGCGGCGCCGTCACCTGCTTCGCGCGCTGCCGGAATCGGACTGGCTGCTTGTTGTCGTCCACGCTGACCCCCTCGGCGCCGGATGCCGACGCGTACGTTCCGCTCCTCGACGCAGTGATCGTAGTCCCGCCTCGCTCAGCCGTCGGCGGAACTTCCGATGCCAGGAGCGACGGCACTCAGGGGTCGGTGTTGCCGAGTTCTTGGGCGGCTGGGCAGATCGAGCAGGTTTCGACCTGGGGCTGGCGGAGGGCGTCGAGTGCCTGCTCGCGGGTGGTGGGCCGCGTACGGCCTGAGGCGAGGCGGCAGTCGGCGGTGTGGACGAGCATGCGCCCTCCTCTGCCGATGGGGTACTCCAGCTTCCATTCGTTGAGCGGGGTGACGGCGGGCCCGTTCCGTGCGGCTTCGGCGACGCGGTCCCCGCGTTCGATCTCCGCTATGCGGCCGCGGATCAGCTCCAGCAGCACCAGGCACCAGCGCTCCAGCGTCCGCAGTCGCTCGACGTCGGGCGGGAGCAGCCAGTCGAGGTCGCGTCCGGAGGCCATCGCCTACGCCTTCCTGCGGGGCCGGCGGTGGTCTTCCGTGGTGACGATCCCCCCGGTCGGCTGCACCGGGCGGCCCGGTGTGGGGCCGGGGCGGCGCGTTCGGGGCAGGAGACTGTAGATCACCTCGATATCGTATCTCTGTTCGAATCCCCCGTTCCGCTTTCCGGCGTGCTTGTTCGAATAAGTTTTCGATACGGTGGCTTCGGGAGGTGTCGCCGTGGACGACGAGCAGAGGGATCCGGTGGGCGCCGGCTCCCCGATCCTGCATCTGCGCTGCCCCGTGGACGTGGACCCGGTGGTGTACCGGCTGCTCCTCGGCCTGGTGGCGGACGTGACCCCGGTGGTCCAGGCGATCCCGCCGTCGGTCCTGGCAGCGGACGTGTCGGGGAGCATCCGGTTCTTCGACCGGGACCCGGCAGAGCTCGGGCTGATGATCAAGACGCGGGCGATGGCGCTGTACGGGCTGCCGGTGGTGATCGGGGTCGGGCCGACGTGGTCGGTGGCCGCGATGGCCTCCCGCGATGCCGCGCGCAGCGGCCTGGTCGCCGTCGGCTCCGCACCGGAGCAGGTGGCCGCGTTCTTGCACCACCGGCCGGTCGGGGAGCTCTACGGCATCGGGCGCGCCCAGGAGCAGCGCCTGGTCCAGTTCGGGGTGCACACGATCGGTCTGCTGGCGCAGCTGCCGGAGGCGACCGTGCAGCGAGTCCTCGGCGGGCGCGCGGGCCGGCAACTGCGCGAGGTGGCTCGCGGCATCGACCGCCGGGTGGTGGTGCCCACGGAGCTTCCGCACAGCACGGCCGCGCAGCGGCGGTTCGCCCTCGACACCCTCTCCCCCGAGGCCGTGCATGCCGCGCTGCTGTCGCTGGCGGTGGAGCTCGGGGACCGGCTGCGGACCCGGCGGCAGGCTGCGAGGACGGTCACGATGACCGTCACCCTGGCCGACCGCTCCCAGGTCCACCGCAGCCGCCAGCTCCCCGGCGGCCCGAGCGCGCACACCGAGGACCTCCGCGACACCGCGTACGAGATGTATCGGGCGTTGGGCTTCCAGCGGGCCCGGGTGCGCGGCATCGCGCTGCGCTGTGAGCAGCTGGTCGACGCGGCCGCGGTTGCCGAGCAGCTGTCCTTCGACCAGGGCCGCGAGCGGCGGCTACAGGCGGAGAAGGCGATCGACTTGCTCAACGCCCGTTTTGGTTCCGGCACGGTGGGACCGGCGGCCAGCTACCGGCAGGCCGGCTGACGCGTTCGGTGCGGGCGCCCAGAGGTCCGGCCGGGACCCGCTCCGAGCGCCCGGTCAGCAGTGGAAGCTGTCGAGGACTTTGCGCGTCGCGACGTTCACCGGGCGAAGGGGGTGGGTGCTGCCGTCTTCGGCGGGCCCCAGGCGCAGGGTTGTTCCCTGGCTGGTGGGGGTGACGAGGAGGACGCCGTTCTCGACGCGAGTCTGCACGGGGCGCCGGTTCGGCACGCGCGCGAGACGGACGAGCACGCAGCCGCCTCGCAAGTACACCCGAGCCAGGCAGCGGCACCGGCCCCAGTGGTGCTGCACTGCGTCCGAGGACGCCCGGTCGCTGGGTTCGACGGCCGCGGCCGGCCGCCGCTCGTGTGAGGTACGGCGAGCCGGCGCATGCTGTCCAGGGCCTACTCGTTCGTGACGTCGCCTTGCTGCCCCAAGTCGATCTCACTCCGAGTCAAGATCAGGTGGCTCTCGACATCGGTCGTGGCCTCCAGAGTCGCGTGCAGCTCTCGACGGCCCTGGGCAAGGAACGCGTCGAGGCTGGTCTTCACGCGCGGTGCGGGGGGAAGGGCTGCGGCATAGCGTGCGGCCGTCAGTCGCCCCTCAACATCGGTGGTCGCGTCCAGGTGGTTGGTCAGGCGGTGCATGGACGATGCGAGGGCCTCATCCAGGGACCGGGCAGCGCTGTTCGTGGGGTTCGTCATAGTGCGCCTCCAGCGTCCTCTTCTTGCAGCATGCGGTTGAGGTTGCGACGTGCGCGGAGCAGATTCTGACGGACGTTGGGTGCAGGCATGCTCAAGGCCTCGGCGGTCTCCGCCGACGTGGATCCGTCGATCTCGAAGGCCATGACCGTGCGCTGGAGAGTAGGGAGCCGCCCCAGCAACTGCACGAGGTCTATCTGCTCGACGACGTCACCGCTTCGGTCGCGCACGGGTACGTCGGGCAGGTCGTGGGGGTCCGATGACCACGTGGCTTCTTTCCCCTTGGCCTTCAGCCACAGCCGCCACGCCGTGGTCCGTAGCCAGGCGTGAGGGTGCGTCACCGAAGACCACACCCGGTTCAGCTCCACGAAGGCGCTCTGGACGGCGTCCTCGGCGCTGTGCCGATCTGCGCCCGCGACGATCAGGAGTCCGACCGCCGACGTGAACCGCTCCCGGAAGAAGGCCTCGTATTGCTCGACAGACCGGTCTGGGGCCGGAGCGGGTTGCGTCGGCATGTTCAGGGACTCAGCCGCGGTGTCGGTCCGGTCCAGCACCATGATCTTTGCGCTGGAGTCGTACTCGGTCCGTGCGGTCTTCAGCAGGGTGCGCCACGACGTGACCGTAGGGCGGCGCACAAGGAGGGCGGTGCGTTCTCGTTCCGTCATGCCGCCCCACACGCCCCACTCCACCCGGTTGTCGAGGGCGTCAGCGAGGCATTCCGTCCTGACGGGGCAGCCGGTGCATACGGCCTTCGCCCGGGCCTGTGCTGGGCCCTTGGCGAAGAGCTCGTCCGGGTCAGCGGTGCGGCAAGCGGCTACCTCTGACCATTCATCGATCCACTGTGACACTGGCGTCCCCCTGCTGCTCGGCCGTCTGCGGCTTCCCGACCTCAACGGTGATCTTGTCGTGCTCATCCGTGAACCGGCTGCCGACCGGCAGGCCCCGGATCATCTCGCCGCGGTGGTGACTGCGGGTGTGCGCCATGCTGGTGTGCCCGCGGACCCGAATCCACGTCCGCACGACGCTCACCAGGTAGCCGAGGCCAACGGTGAGAGCCGCAATCTCATATTCCTGCATCGCCGGGACTCCGATCGGCCGTCTGGGGAACGCTGTTGAGGATTAGTGCCTACGAGGAACCCCCAACGTGACGTCCGATCCGCATCTTTTTTTAAAGATCTTCGATTGCAGCGGAAGCGGCGGCGGTTTCGGCCTGGGCGCGGCTCAGGAGACGGACCCCATGGGCAACGTTGGCCAGGTGCTCTCGGACCCGCGTGACCGCCTCGGCTCCCGAGCCCAGGTCTCTTCTTCGGCCGCCATGTCTCGCCCTCAGTCCTCGCTGCTGATGGGCTCGTCCGTGGCCGCCTTGGGGCGCTTGGTGCCCTTGCGCCCGTCTCGCAGGGCGGCGAGGAGCTCTTCGGGATCGGGCCTCAGCCCGCTGCCCAGGTAGCGGATGCCCTCGCCTTCGGGCGCGGTGTCGGTGTCCTTGCCGATGGGGTGCCGGCGGCTGGTCGAGGTCCGCCATCCGTAGCGGGAGTCCCACACCGCGGCGGCGGTCGGCTGGTTGGTGTCGAGCAGCACGGCGGCGGCCACGGCGCCTCCGTCGAGCTGGCGCATCTCGATCTGGGCCTGCTGGGCGATGCCGGCGGCGGCCAGGACGTCGGCGGCGTGCTGCAGGTAGGGCCGGGCGCCGCGGGCGCGGAGCTCCCGCTCGGCGAACGCGACAGCGGCGCGGTGGGTGATGGCGGGGTAGCCGAGCTGGAGAGCGGCGTCCTTCAGGTCGAGGCCGGGCTGCTTCTCGACGAGGTCGGCGATCCTGCGGCCGCGGAGGGTGGCCAGGCCGGACTGCGCGGTGGGGAACTTGGTGATGCCGAGGGTGTCGGAGACGGTCTCGACGGTGACGGCGGGGTCGGCGTCCAAGAGCTCGGCGATCCGCGGCAGGATCTCGTCGCGGGGGATCATGTCGCCGCTTCCCTGGCGGCGGCCGCCGCCGGCGCCGCGGCCCGGCCGGCTGTCCTTGTAGGCGAGCACCAGGCGGCGGGGCCAGTGCTCGGTTCCGTCCTCGTCCGGCACGAGAACCACGCCGTCGGTCAGGCTCTTGTCGCGCTTGTACGTGTTCCAGGTAACGGGGCTGATACCGAGTAGTTCGGCGGCCTCGTGGCGGTCCAGGAGATCCTCCGCGCTGTCGATCTGGGGCAGCTTGGGGATGGGCTTGCCCGTGTAAAAGGCTTGGGTCTGCGCTCCGTCCCAGAGCTGGTTCCGGGCCTTCGGAGAGCTGATCGGCGCCGGATGCCCTTCCTTCTTGTGCAGCTTCTGGTTGCGGAATGTGCCCAGCTCCTTACCCTGAGCGGCAGCGAGGTCGCCCATGGTCCGGACGTACTTCAGGCGTCCTGCGCGAATCATCTTCGTCCTCCAATGCGGGGTGGCGGGGCGCTGCTGGCGCCCCGCCAGGCGGGGGTGTCAGTCGGTCGAGGGGTCGGGCAGGCAGTTCGGGTTGCAGGGCTTGGAGGCCTCGGCGCCGCATCCGTCGCAGGGGCGGGCGGCCGCCTCGATGAGCGGGCGGAGGTAGGCAAAGGCGCTGTCGGCGCCAGCGTGCGGGGTGATGCGGCCAGCGGCGATGACATACAGGGCGTGCGGCGGGTTGCTGGTGGTGCGGACCCGGATGCCGGCGGCGAGGCCGGGGACCGCCAGGACGCCCGCGTCGGGGAGGACGGTGACGCCGGCCTCGGCCAGGAGCTCGGCGAGGCGGGCGAGTTCGGCATCGGCGGCCGCGGCGGTGGCCGGCCAGGCGGATGCGGCGTCCTCGGCCTGGGTCACGGTGCCGGCGGAGTGGGTGAGGGAGAAGGACACGGGGCCTCCAGGATGTCGGTGTGAGTTCGGTGCCGCGGGCTGCCACCACCCGCGAACAAGACAACATTACCCAGCTTACATCACCGTTGGCAAGTGGAGTGGGTCCGCAACGCCGCGGCGTACGGATACACTCGGAGGTGAGATACGCCTCTCGGGTCTCCCGGAGTGTGTGTTTTCGGTTGGCCGGCGCCCTTGCCACCCGCCTCGGCGGAAGTGGGCGCCGGCCGCTTTCGTCTCCGCCAGCCACAGGGCGCCGCTGTGCGGCAGCCGGCCTTCGCACCTCTTCGCCTTCCGGGTTCCGGTGGGGCGTCCCTGCGCTAGCCTCGTTGCAGCATCTACGACTTGGAGGCCGCGATGCGGATCGTCTTCGACCCGGCGCCGTGCTGCGCCGCTACCTCGATGTGGTGAAGGCTGGGGATGCCTGGCCGGGTCGCACCGTTCAGAGAACCGTCTGGCGGTATGCCGTAGTCCATGACGAGGACGAGGGGTGTTCTGGAGCGTCCCGGCCGGTACCGGCACGAGATGCTGCAGCTGGTCTTGGATGAGTATCTGGAGCGGAAGGACTGGCCGCCGGGCCTCGGGCTCGCCGTCGAGCTGCTGTGCACGGTGGAGAGCCAGCTGCCGCGCCTGGCATATCAGCGGGTCCTGTCCGCCCTCCGGCGCAGGGGTACCGGGGAGCTGACCGGGAAGGACGAGCAGATGGCGTTCCTGGTCCTGGCAGACGTGGGGCAGCTACTCCCCGGCTTCACCTTCGGCATCTTGCTGGACATGGCCGATGAGCTGGAAGAACTCCACGGCCCCGTCCGCGCGGGCTGACCACCGGCGGGGGCGCGCTTGCGGACATGTCCAGGTTGCTGGTGTTCAGGACGGGGCTTCGTCTCGCGCAACAGCGGCGCGCGGTGGGGCCCAGGGCAGTGCCAGGCCGTCGCC
The DNA here is from genome assembly GCF_052114405.1 of Streptomyces sp. M-16. Taxonomy (NCBI): domain Bacteria; kingdom Bacillati; phylum Actinomycetota; class Actinomycetes; order Kitasatosporales; family Streptomycetaceae; genus Streptomyces; species Streptomyces sp. M-16. Next base: position 29,144 of record NZ_JBFRER010000047.1, read on the forward strand.
GGATCGGCGCGGCAGGACGTGGAAATGGACGTGGTCCACGGACTGGGTGGCTGGCCGGCCCTTGGCGCTCGGCAGTTCGGCAACGAGCTCGGAGGCGGCGGCCATGGTGAGGGCGCTGAGGAGCGGGTCGGTTCCGGCGTTGGGTACGTGCTCGTACGGCAGGACGAGGAGGTGGCCGGGGGTGACCGGGTCCAGCGGGACGATGGCGAGGACTTGGGGCCATCGGCGGACGAGGGTGGCTGGGGCGCGGCCGGCGGCGATGTCGCAGAAGACGCAGTTGTCGGGCATGGGACTCCCCTGGACGAGCCCAGGCCCTGCCGGTGGGCAGGGCCTGGAGTGGTGTGGTGTGCTGTCCTTCGTGTCCGGGGCTGTTACGAGCAGTCCCGGACACGGCTAGTTCTGCGCGGCGGGCGGGGTGAGGCCGCGGTGTTCGACGCTGGTGTGGATGCCGCGGGCGGTGAGGATCTCGGCGAGGGCGTCGCCGACGACGACGGCGCGGGTGCGGTCTTCGGTGTCGCCGACGAGGACCCGCACGGTCAGGTTCGACTTGGCGTTGTGGTCGAGGAGGGCCTGGGCCTGGTCGGCGGTCCGGGACAGCAGGGTGAAGGTGCGGGGCGACTCCATGACGTGGCCGACGACGTCTTCGTCCATGCCGTCACGGTCGGCCAGGGCGGCCTCGTCGGCGGGGTCCTGGAGCGGCGCGTTGCGCAGGTCGATCAGGAGGGCCCCGGTCAGGGTGGAGGGGACGCCGTGGTCGAAGCCGAAGGTCTCGATCTGGATCCAGGGCTGTTCGCTGGTGCCGTAGTTCATGGTCGTGGTCCTCTTCGTCGTGTGCGGAACGGATGGGCGGTTCAGCGTTCGACGACGGGCTTGTCGAGGTCGCGGTGGAGGAGCGTGACGTCCAGGTGCCGGTCGGCGTACGGCTGGGCGAGGTCGGCGATGCCGAGCTCGGTGGCGGTCTTCTGGTCGCCGGAGAGGGCGGCCTGGAGGGCGAGGGCGACCGTGCCGGCGCGGTGACGTCCGCCAGCGCAGCCCGCGGCGACGCGGACGAGGCGGCCGGAGGCGGAGGGCCCGGTGAGGAACGCTTCGATCTGCATCACGGTCGCGGTGACGAGCTGCTTGATGCCGGGGGTGGTCATGACGGCGGCGCGGACGGGGGCGTCGTGCGCGGTCATGTAGCGGAGCTCGGGGCTGACGTGCGGGTCGCGGAAGTGGTGGCGCAGGTCGATGGTGAGGTGCGCGTCGTCGGGGGCGCCGTGCAGGTAGCCGAAGGAGACGATCTCGATGGTGCCGGTGCGCTCGGTCATGTTCTCCACCTTGTCGGTCGTCTTGCGGGTGCGGGAGGGGTTGCCCGTTGCCCGAATCGGCGGGGTGCGGGCGGCGTCGGTGACGGCCTGGCGGCCGGCGTCGGTGATGGCGAAGAAGTGCGGGTGCCCGCGGTGGACGTTGTCGGGGTCCGGGCTGCCCTGGGTGTGGCCGCAGTCGTCGATGCTGTCGGCGTAGCCGAGTTCCTCCAGCGCGATCTCGTCGGCGGCGGTGAGCCAGATCTTCTTCCCCGCGTTCGTGGTCTCGATCAGGGGGCCGATGTTGCCCTTCGGGTGGGCGACGGCGTTCTGGAGGGCCTTGAGGCGCTTGGGGGTGAGACGGGGAGTCATCGCTGTCCTTCCTCGTTGGCGGTGAGGGTGGTGCTACAGCCAGCGGAAGGCGTTGCGGATTTCGCTGGCGGCGCCGGAGAGGTTGTCGCCCTCCAGGCGGATGTCGAAGTCGTACGGGTCGTCGTCGTCGAGCTGGTCCATCACCGCCGCGCTCGCGGCGTCGAGGACCCCGGCGAAGGCCTCGTGGAGCTGGGCGTCCTTGAGGGCGTCGACGATGCTCTCGTAGTCGGCGCCGCGCTTGATGGCGTCGGTGAGGAGGCGCAGCGCGGCCGCGGCGGCCGGGGCGAGGGCGGCGAGCTCGGAGGTGTCGGCGCGGACGGCCGGCGTCTCGATGGCGGTGATCCGGGCGATGTCCTTGGAGCTGTCCATGGTGTCCTCCTGGTCGTGGCCGGGCTTGTCGGCGTGGGAGTCGGTTACAGGTGGGGGAGGGTGATGGCGGCCGCGGCGTCGCCGGTGAGGGCGAGGCCGGGGGCCTGGAGCAGGGCCTCGGCGAGGGCGGTGATCGCGGGCCACAGGTCGTTGACCATGTCCGTGGTGGTCTTGGTGACCTCGGTCCAGGTGGTGCCCTGGTCCGGGTCGGCGGGGGCGTCGCCGGTCAGTGCGATGGTGAACCCGGCGGCGGCGCAGCAGTTGATGGCGGTGTCGCGGTCGTGGGTGCCGCGGGGGATGGCGGCGAGTTCGGCGGTCAGCAGGCGGTCGTCGGCGAGCTGCGCCGGGAAGACGGAGAGCCTCTCGCAGCGTCCGCCGAGGGCCATGCCGACGACCGTGTGCGCGGCCTCGTGGAAGGCGGCGCTGCGGATGATCTGCTCGTTGGTCAGCGGCATCCAGGTCGGGACGGCGTGGACGCGGTGGTTGTCGGCGTTAATCAGGGTCACGGCAGTCTCCCCGGAGTCATGGTGTACGTGATTGCGTACAGCTCCATAGTGTACGTAATCACGTACAGATGCAAGGGGGTTCACGAGAATGCCGGATCCAACCCGCCTAAAAGTTGTGCGAGTTGGAAACGCGATAGCCCCCTCCCTGCGCCAGGGAGGGGGCTATCGCCAGGTCAGCCCAGCTTGGCCAGGAGCAGCGCGGCGGGGAGGAGGCCGAGGGCGATGTGGGCGGCCTGGTCGACATGGGCCGCCCCTCCGCGAGCCCTGAAGGAGCTCTGGTTGGCGTGCTCCATCCACCAGGCGATCGGCCAACGGCGATCAATAAGGCCATGCGAGAGGTGGATCCAGCCGAGTGCGGCGACGAGGCCGGCCACCGAGAGCGGGAGGCCCAGAGCCCAGCCGGGTACCACCAGGAGCAGCACCAGGGTGATGAGGGTGTGCGTTCCGGCGTGGGCCTGGTTGGCGCCCCAGCCGTGGTGGTGGCGAACCGCGCGCTCCCGGGAGTCGAGCTCGGTCCATCCGGCCTTCCGGGCCGACTGCGTGTCCGTCTGGAAGGGGGAGTCGGCGAGCAGATGGGCGGCGTACATGACGATGAACGCGGTGGCGAACAGCACGGAGGTGGTGATCACGGCCTGTCTCCTGTCGGCGTGTGGTTGGGAGGACCCCGGCGGGGCCGGCTGAGTGGTTGGCGACCTGGCGGCCACTCCGGGGGCATTTCGATGGTGGTGCCGCGGTTCTGCTCCGTGCGCACAGTGAAGTGCGCTGCGGGGGTGAGGCCGGTCTCACTGCGGCGGGCGGCCGGCCTTCCTGAGCCCTGCGGCGTGCAGGGTCTGGACCTTGGAGCGCAGGCGCTGGGGGTCGGGGTCTTCGGGGTAGAGGGCCCTGGCCAGGTCGGCCCAGCTGGCCCCTGCGGCGGGGTCGGCGTCGCGGCGGTCGCGGAGGGCGACGAGCAGGGCACCGCGGCGGCGCTCCAGGCGGTCGAGCATCCACTGGACGGACCGGAGCCGGTCCAGGGCCTGGGCGTCGGTCGCGGCGGTCTCCCCGAATTTGGTCGGGTCGGCGAGCGCTTCCAGGGCGCCCTCCAGGTGGCCGTCGGTGAGGGCCTGGAAGAGGTGGCCGTCGGGGTCGTCGTCCCGAGTCCAGCTGACGGTGAAGGTGCCGGACTGGGTCTCGCTGGGCTGGATGTTGAGCATCGGGTGACTCCGTGGCGGTCAGTGGGGGCGGGGGGCGTAGCCGTTCTGGGCGCCGGTCATCCAGCGCTGGAGGAAGAGCGGGAGCTGGGGGAAGAGGACCTCGTCGAGCTCTCGCCAGAAGCGGTCCTGATCCTCCTGGGGCAAGTTGCCGATGGCGGTGCGCAGTTCGCCGAGCGTCATGCCGGTGGCGGCGCCGTTCATCATGGGTCCCCTCCCGAGGCGAACTGTACGTGATTGCGTACAACTCCATAGTGTACGCAATCACGTACAGACGCAAGGGGGCAGGCGGGCCCAACTTCAGGACAGCGCTGTCCGTTCCCGATGGAATTGAGCACACCTCGCTGGTTCTGATCAGCGAGGTGAGAGAGCCCCTCTGATTCTGACCAGCAGACCCTTGGGGATCACCCACATGAGGGGTTTCGTCCCATTCGGTCTGCTCAGTCCCTGGGGAACTGGACAGTTGCGTACATGGGGCTGCGTGGGCTGGCGGGTTCGGCGCCGGCGGGAGTGGACGCGTTCGAGGTTGGCTGGCGCGATGCCGGGGGTGAGTACCGGCGTCCGCTCTCCGAGGTCGCCATGGTGGCGTTCGAGGCAGGCCTCCCGGTGCGGGGGTTTCCGTCGTATCGGGGCCAGCGGCATTTCCCGGGTCTGTACTGGTCGGCGACGACGGGCGGGCATGTGGGGTTCGAGTCCTGGCTGGAGCGGGATCACGCGATGCTCCTGGACTTTGCGCCGGAGGTGAACGGGGTTCTGTCGCAACCGTTCTGGCTGTTCTGGGAGAACGGACGGGGCAAGGTGGCCTCGCACGCCCCGGATTACTTCGCGCGCTTTGAAGACGGGCGGGGTCTGGTGGTGGACTGCCGTCCACTGGACAGGATCGACGATCGGTCGGCAGCCGCGTTCGCGGGAACGCGGGCGGCCTGCGCCTCGGTGGGGTGGGGCTACCGGGTTGTCGGCGAGGTGGACGCGGTCCGGATTGCGAACGTCCGCTGGCTAGCGGGGTATCGGCATCCCCGCCACGGAGCCTCAAAGCGGGTGGTCGACCGGCTGCTCGCCTTGTTCTCGGTGCCGTCTCCCCTGGTGGGCCAGGCCGCACTGGTGGGTGATCCGATCGCGGTACTGCCCGTGGTCTTCCATCTGCTCTGGCAGGGCCGACTGAGAGCGGATCTGTCGCGGCCGCTGACGGATACGACGCTGGTGACACGGGTGGAGGAGCCATGACCAGACGCCCACAGGCTCGGGCCGCACTACGGGTCGGTGACCGGGTGCGGATTGACGGACGGCTGCACACAGTGGTGGGACTGTCCGGAACGACAGTGCGGCTGGCTGACGAGGTGGGGACAGCGAGTCTGGTCCTGTTCTCTCACCTCCTGACTTCCGAGGGATTCGAACTCGTCGAACAACACCATGGACCGCCCCGGATGCCGCCGTTCGCGCTGCTGGACATGGTGCCCAAGCAAGAGGCGGAGAGAGCCGCTGACTGGGAACGTCATGTGACGGAGGTGGAGTTCGGCAGGCCGGTGGACGCCGCCCCGGACGCCCGGCCACTGCCTGAGTACGACCCGGCCACGCGGACGCTTCAGGAACGCGAGGCTGCGAAGGCGGTGGAACTGATCGCGCTGGGCTGGAAGGCGAGTCCGATCACGGTCCGCCGAATGCGCAAGCGCTATCGCGAGCAGGGCCTTTGGGGGTTGGTGGACCATCGCAGAACCCGGCTGTCCTCGCCGACTGGGCGGACGGATGAGCTGGTGGTTTCGGCCGTCGCGGAGGTGCTGGCCGCGCAGGTGCAAGAGTCCACCGGAACCCGCAGCCGACTGCGACGCCGGGTTGAGGCTCTACTGGCCGAGCGGCATGGCCCAGGGACGGTCTCGATGCCGTCGAAGTCGACGTTCTACCGGCTTGTCGAAGCGATGAGCGAAGGCACGCATGCGTTCGGTGAAGCCACGTCCCGCAGGTCGCAGGCTCGCCGACCGCAGGGGGCGTTCACCCCGTCCGCTGCCTGCCGACCAGGCGAGATGGTGCAGATCGACACCACTCCGCTCGATGTACTGGTCGTGCTGGAGGACGGTGTGACGAGCCGGCCTGAACTGACGATCGCCGTCGATCTGGCGACGCGGACGATTTGCGCGGCCGCGCTCCGGCCAGCGGGCACGAAGGCGGTGGATGCCGCGCTACTGCTGGCGAAGATGCTGGTTCCGGAGCCGATGCGACCGGGCTGGGCGGACGCTCTCGCGATGTCGTCGACGCTGGTCCCGCACACGCGGCTACTGGATGTCGACGCTCGGCTGGAGCTCGCGGCCGCGAAGCCGGTGATCGTCCCGGAAACGATCGGCATCGACCACGGCAAGGTGTTCGTTTCCGACACCTTTATCTCAGCCTGCCGGTCACTGGGTGTCTCCGTCCAACCCTCCCGCCCTGCGACGCCGACCGACAAGGGGGTAGTTGAGCGGACGTTCTCGTCAATCAACACTCTGTTCTGCCAGCATGTCGCGGGATATACGGGGCCGAACGTGACCCGCCGCGGGACCCAGGTCGAGGCGGTCTGGACTCTCGCCGAGCTGGACGACCTGTTGCAGGAGTGGATTGTGGCCTGCTGGCAGCAGCGGCCCCACGACGGGCTTCGCAGTCCTTTTCTGCCGGGCCGCGCAATGTCACCCAACGACGCCTACGCGCTACTGGTCGCACGGACCGGCTATCTGCCCATGCCGCTGAGTGGGGAAGATTATCTGGAGCTGCTGCCCGTGGTCTGGAGGTCGGTCAACGACTACGGCATCCGGATCGACCACCGCACCTACAACTGCGCGGAGTTGAACCCTCTGCGTCGGCGCCCGTCCGGCGTCGACGACAAGGGCGGGCTTTGGGAAGTCCACTACGACCCGTACGACTTGTCGCAAGTCTGGGTACGCGACACGCGCACGGGGCGATGGATCACGGCCCCATGGACGCACCGGCATCTGGTCACCGCGCCGTTCGCCGACTTCACCTGGCGGCGGGCCCGCGAGTTGCTTGCCCTGCGCGGCCGGGACGACACAGATCAGGCCACTGTTGCGGACGCCGTCGAACGGCTACTGACCCGGGCGGAAGCCGGCCCGGACCGCCGAGTCGCGGCCCGCACCCGGGCCGCTTTGGAGCCCGCCCGGCCCGTTCCGGCTCTCCCGCCCGCGCCCCCGGATGAGCCGGACGTTGAAGACGAGAACGTCATGCAGAACGCGCCTTCGAATGTCATCCCCTTCGGCATCTTTGATGCCTTCACCGACGGGAACCGCCTGTGAGCGAGGAAGAGCCAGACAGCGTTGACAACCCGTACTCGACGCTGACCACAAAAGAGGGATGGCGGGCATTCGTCGACGAAATCATCGAGCCTCCTCCGCCACTGGCTCGCGGAACGGTCCTGGATGAGGATGAGCTGGAGTCCTACCGAGAGGCCCGGATCGACTATCACACGCGCTCTGTCGTCGTGGCCACCCCGACGATTCGCAGCGTCGTCACCACCGGCCGCAAGCGCATCCTGCTCAACCGGCACCAGATCTCAGCCCGCCGAGGACTGATCGTTTCGGGCTCCTCGGGCACCGGGAAGACCACCGCGATCACCCAGCTGGGCAAGAACGTCGAACAGCTCGCCCGCCGCCGCAACCCCGCAGCCGCCACACAACTGCCGGTCGTCTTCGTCACCGTCCCCCCAGCCGCCACCCCGAAGATGCTCGCGGCCGAGTTCGCCCGCTTCCTCGGTATCCCGCTGCACCACCGCATGAGCCAGGTCCAGATCACCAACGCCGTCTGCGACCTGCTCGGCAGACTGGGCACCACCCTCGTCCTGGTTGACGAGATCCACAACCTCGACCTGTCCACCCGCACCGGCGCCGAAGCCTCCGACCAGCTCAAATACCTATCCGAGAGGATTGCGGCCACATTTGTCCTTGCAGGTCTCGGCATCGAAACCAGCACGCTGTTCCTTGGGATCCGGGGCCAGCAGATCGCCGGCCGCTACACAGTCGTTCCCTCCGAAGCCTTCAGCCGCCGCAACCGCGCCGACCGTGAGCGCTGGCAGGCTCTGATTGCCACCATGGAGGGCTCGCTGCGTCTTGACCTTCACCGTCCTGGGACGCTGCTGGCCCTCGACGCCTACCTGCACGAACGCACCAGCGGACTGATTGGCAGCTTGTCCCAGCTGATCCGCGAGGCGGCGGTGGAAGCGATCGACACCGGCACGGAGAAGATCACCAAACGCACACTCGACAAGGTCGAGCTGGACCATGCCGCCCAGCAGGCACAGACCGGACCGAGTGCTGCCAAGCGCGGCCACAAGCCGAAGGCGGCCTGAACCGATGGAATTCTGGGATTCCCCAGTCCGCCCTCTCCCGGTTGCCTTCCCGCCAGTCCACGGCGAAGTTCTCGGCTGGTATCTGCATCGTCTGGCCGAGGCGAATTGCACTACCCCAAGCCGGATCGCGCGGTCCGTTGTTTCGTCGAGCGGCAATACGCAAGTCGGTACACGCACTGACGGGCTACAGAACTGGCAGCCCGGGGCCCTGCCCCGACTGTCGATCATGACGAACACCCCGGCCGAGACACTCGTGCGGTCACTGCCGGGCCTGGCTCGGTTGGCCGCACGCGACCACGGCGAGATCGTCCGTCTCCGACGCGACCTTCACGTCGCCTGCCCGCACTGTATGCACCGCCGAGGCATTAGCAAACCAGTCTTGGCGTATCTCCCCGTCGGACGCCGCCTTTGTTCCAAGCACGGCATCTGGCTCGCCGGTAACACTCACTATCGGCTTGAGAGCCTGCCCGAGGTGATCGAAGCGCAACAGCAGCATCAGCGTCTGGCCAGCCGTTTTCCCGGCACCATCGAGGAGGCTGCCCGTGAGACTCGCAAACTCGTCCATTCATGGCTTGGGACCAGCTCTCAGCCAACCCTTTCACAGCGGTGGGAGCGACGCCTGGCGAACCTGCCCCATCAGCAGCCAGTCCACCACAGTCTCATCCGCAACGGAGGCGATGTTCGCCAACGCATCATCCTCTACCCCGAGTTCGTGACGATGCTCAAAATCACCGCCGATCCCCGCTGGCGGGCCCTACGCATCCCCGACAGCAAACTCGTCTCGGCCGAGGAACACCGGGACACGATGAACACCGTGTTCACCGAGGCCGAACGCCGCCTCGCCGTCCCCACCCTCCGCGACATGCCGAAGAGAAGGACACTCAACAACGACCCCCTGTCTCGCTGGACCGACCCCCGGGGAAGGGTCCGCTTCTCGCGCTGAAGATTCTGTCCACCAAGACAGTCGTCGTAGCCTGCTGACCTCGGCGGATACGTTCATGGAGGAGCGCCTGTCCATGCCGTTAATCACGCGGCCCCTGCGCGAAGGCGTGTAAAGATCACGCTCATGACGCCGAAGCCCACACTGACGGAACGCCGCTCTCCCTGGGTCGTCTTCGCCTCCGCCGCAGATCCCTGGCTGGCGTCGGATACCGCCACGCTCGTGCAGCGGAGCGGCCTGGTCCTCCGGCTGGACGGCCGCGAACTACAAGATGCCGCGTCTCTCTTCCGCACCTTCGCAAGGGAGCTGTCGTTCGTCGGCTACTTCGGCCATAACTGGGACGCCCTGGTGGACTGTCTCCACGACTGGCACGGCCCCGGCCACGGAAACCAGGACCTCGCGATCCTGATCGACCACGCGGACGACTTGCGGCACGCCGACTTCCTCGGACTGTTCGTATCGGTCCTCGCCCAGGCAGCTTGGAACTCCAACCTCCGCCTCGACGGCGACGGGATCTTGGACGAATGGCGGCAACGCTTCGCCCAGCACTTCGTCTTTCTCCTGGATCACACGGCGCCGGCAGCCTTCGTCGAAGGGGCGGCCCGTGGCATGGACGTTGCGGTGGCCCTCTCGGACGGCCGCCTGCTCGCCACCCTGACGGACATCGACTGGCCCGGCGGAGATCCCGCGTCGGCCCATTGGACGACCGGGCCTCTTTCCTTTGCCGACGACGAGATCCTCAGCGGCCGGATCATTCAAGGCATCCAGCTGTTCCGCTCCCACCTTGGCTGTTCGATCCACGATGCCATCGACGTTTTCCAGGCCCGCTACGAATACTTGCGCCGCGAATGCCCGGCCGGCTTCACCATCAGCCCCGCAGAGTACGGCGAGGGCTTCTACTCCTGACCACTCAGTCACGGCCGGGTGGGCGGCAGAGCCCGCTCCAGCGGCCAGTCGCCCGAGGCGATAAATCGAGCTGAAACCGTGGGACAACGGGAATCCGAAGTCCCACTTGAACTGCATCATCCCAGCTCAGTGACCATCGTCCCGATCAGGACCATCGAGATACCCGAGGGACGGATCGGCGGCAGCATCACGGACTCATATCCGCCGGGAAGGTTGACGCCCGGAGCGTCCCAGCGGAAGTGAGGACTCCCTGCTCAGCCCCGCAACGTCCGATCACTTCCACTGAGAACGGACAAGCGCGATGCCGTTCACACCGAGGGCCGGACGCGCGCCCGGCCGCGCGGCGCTTGCCCAGCCGGCATCGAGGGTGCGGCGCTTCCCGATCCGCCTGCGCGGCTCGCACGCTGCGGCCAGGACGCGGGATATGGCTAGCCCATGACTCGCCTCGCACTTCCGGCCCCGCTGGCCCTGTGCCGCCCCGTTGAGGACGTACGCCTCGGCTTGGGGCTGAATTTCGAACCGAAGTTCGATGGATGGCGTTGTCAGCTCCTGGCCGGCGCCGGGCGCCTGTGGAGCCGACACGGTACGGACCTGACGGCCCAGTTCGCCGACGTGGCCGGCGCATCCCGTGCGCTGCCGGAGTGCGTTCTGGACGGGGAGCTCGTGGCGGTGCTGGAGAGCGGGAGCGTAGCCTTCGCGCGGCTGCAGTCCCGCTCCGGGCGAGGGCCGCAGCGCGGTGAGGACTTCACCGTCCACCTGGCCGTCTTCGACCTTCTCGGGCTGGGCGAGGAGGACTGGCGGCCGCGCCCGTACGAGCAGCGGCGCATGAAGATGCGCGAGCTGCTGGCAGACGGGCCTCTCGCCATCCGGCCGGTCCCCGCGACCGGTGACCTGGACGCCGCCCTGGAGTGGGTGGGAGGCCTGAACGGCGTCGAGGGGCTGGTCTTGAAGCCGAACCTGCCCTACGTGGCGGGCCGCGGGTCGGGGTGGCTGAAGTGGCGGCGCATGCACACCAGCGAGGCGGCGGTGATGGGTGTCAGTGGGCGGACCCCGGGCACCCAGTGCCTGGTCCTGGGGCTCCCCTGCGGGGACGGCCGGATGCGGGCCGTGGGCGTCAGCCTGCCGCTCGCCCAGGCTGTCCGCCGCGAGTTGGTGCCTCTGCTCCGGCCCGTCGGCGAGGACGAGGCCGAGTTGCCCGGGACGGTGGGCGGCCTGCCGGGCGCCGACCCTGTCCGCTACCGGCCCGTCGTAGCGAACGTGGTCGTCGAGATCGAGGCCGACCAGAAGCGTCCGCTGGAGTTCGGCCGGTTCCGTCATCGGCCGCGGGTGCTGCGGGTCCGCGGCGACATGACGCCTGACCACCTTCCACACGCGCCGTGAACCGTGCTGCGCGCCGAGGCGACGGCCCGCCAGCCCCTGGGCGTCACGATGCCCGGAGGCTCGGGGCTGCCTCCGGGCATCGTGGCGGGGTCTCCGTTGCTATCCGCGGGCCCTCAGGTGGCGGATCTGCGAGCACGGGCCGTCGGTGGCGCAGCCGGACTCCCAGGTGACCGTCGGGTTGTTCACGCCGTACTTCTCGTTGACGATCTGCTGGACGGCCTCGGCCATGCGGGGGTCAGCGGGGCGGCACTCCTCGGCGTGGCGGCGGACGTGGGCGCGGGCGTTGCGGGCGAACCAGCGGCGGTCGTGCGGACGGGTGTTGGGGCGGTGCTTGTCGTAGTCGAGGTTCGGCCGGGGGTGGCAGCGCTCGCAGTGGAGGCCGATCATGGGCGTCGGGCCGTCGGCCTTGGGGTCGTTCTGGAGGTACTCGTAGACGACGACCTTGCCGCCGAGCGGGTGGTCGAACTCGGTGACGATGCCTTCGCCTCCCGGGTTCCAGGTGTTGTGGGGGAGGTAGTCGTCCCAGCCCTCGTCCCGCGGCCAGAACGCGTACATCACGCCCTGGGAAGGGTCGAGCACTGCTGTGCCGTCGCCGTTGGAGGCGCGGTACTCCTCGATCTGCCGTACGGAGCCGATGTAGGTGAGGGAGTGCTCCTCGGACTCCAGGAAGGCCAGGCCGTAGCCCTCAGGGCGGCGGTGCTCGGGCAGGACGAACTCCTCCATCACCGCGAACTTCGGGTTGTCGGGGGTGAGGAAGCCGGTGAAGGGGATGCGGTACCGGTCGGCGCCGGTGACGTAGGTGGGGTTGGTCTCGCTGACGGTGTGCTGAGCCACGATCGTCCTCTTGGAGGTTGGGGGCCGGCCGGGTCACCCGCTGGTGTCCGGCCGGCTGTGCGGTGCGCGGGTCTGGGGCGGGGCCGTGGTTGGCGAGTGCCCACAGCCTGTGGTGCCTACTTGGCGAGGTGTTCCAGGGCCAGGTGCAGCAGGGGCCGGTGCGCGGCGTACAGGGTGCGTCCGGCCGCGGTGATCGCGCTGTCGAGCTCGTCGAGGGAGCCGAAGGGCCACCAGGTGGCGTCGAGGGCGTCGTCGGCCGCGATGGCGGTCACGGTGGCGGGCAGCAGGAAAAGCGCGACGGTGGATGCGACCCAGGCGTGATCGGAGTTGCGCCAGTCGTTCACGAGGTCGCAGCCGAGAATGGTCGGCCGGTGTTCGGAGAGGTCGACGCCGGTCTCCTCACTTATGGCTGCACCTTTTCGTGTCTCAACGACAGGATTGCTATGCCTACAGAAGGCATGTCTCACGAGACGCGAGGACGACTTGCCCCAGCACGAAACACCCGAAGCCGTGGCCGCACTGCACCGCACCAAGGGCCAGTTGGCAACGGTTCCCACATTGGACATCGATGCCAGCGGGGTACTCCAGCGCGCCGGCGTCACCGAAGGTCAGCCGTTCTACCTCGGCCCTGACGGTTCGTACGACCTCCACCTCAACAGATTCCTGCGGGACCTGCCGAGCTGGGGGGTCAAATCTGAGAATGGGATTGCGGGGTACGCCTCGGACATCATGCTGCAGTGCCGGTTCCTCCACGAGGCTCGGGGAGGAAAGTCGATCTGGCAGATCGACAGCGAGGACCTGCGTGCTTACAAGTACGCCCGACTTCACGCCGAAGACCCGGATGACCGGGTCACGGGCAGCACCTGGACGCGCACGCTGGCCGCGTTGGACAAGTGGGTGAAGTGGTCCCTCGACGCCGGTCTGCTGGCGGAGGAGCCGTTTCGCTACGTCGACAAGACCGTGATGACGCCGCAGGGCCCCAAGCAGGTGCGGGTGAACTCCGAGTCCGAGCCGGGATCCCGGAACGCCGAGATGAAGTTCTTGCCCTACGAGGACTATCTGCTGTGGCGGGATGTGGGGCTCCTGGGCTACCTGCCCGATGGGGGCCGCGATCCGAAATGGCGCGGGCGCAACGGGGAGCGCAACGGCCTCTTCGCCGACCTGCTGGTCTGTACGGGGATGCGGCTGCGCGAGGCGGCGAGCCTGGTGCTGCCGGAACTGCCGCCGCTGGCTCAGGGGCGCGGGGACGTGCACTTGTCGCCGGCCGTCACGAAGCGGCACACGCCGCGGACCGTGTTCATGCGGAGGAAGGTCCTGCGCGATCTGCATCACCATGTCGGCTTCGAGCGCGATGAGTTGATGCAGCGCAAGGTGGCCGAGGGCGCCTACCGGTGGGAGGACCCGTTCCTGGTGCGTCAGGCGAACCGGCAGGCGATGGTGGTGGCCGGCAAGCGCAGGGCCTGGAAGTACTCGGACCTCGGGTATGGCGACCGGCTCCGGTTGATGGGCGTGGACTCCGGGGGCCGGCCGACGGGACCGCTGTGGTTGTGGCTGGGTGAGGACGGCCAGCCGTTGTCGAGCGCCACCTGGCAGTCCGCGTTCCGGCGGGCGAACGAGCGGTGCGCGGTCTTCGGTATCGAGTTCGACGTCCATCCCCATGCGCTGCGGCACACCTTCGCCGTCCACATGCTGGGCCTGCTGCTGCGGCAGACGATCAGGGCGATGGGTATGAACGAGGACCGGCACTTCACGTCGGCCCAGATCAAGCGGATGCTGATCGGCAACCCGATGCGCAAGCTCCAGCTGCTGCTTGGGCACGCACACGAGGAGACCGTCTACATCTACCTGGATGTGCTCGATGAGGCCCAGGAGATCGTGCTGTCGGCCTTGGCCGAGTGGGATGAACAGTCCGCAGTCCTGGACCGCATCGAGGTTCCGGCGGAGGTGCGTCGATGAGCCGGGGCCGCACCCGATTCACCTCGGCAACTCCAGCTCCTGCACCGGCTGACCCCGTGCCCGTACTGGGGCCCGTGGTATTCAGCGTCCGGTTCGGTGAGGCAGAGGAGCACGTCGACTTGTCCGACCTGCCCTGCTCACGTCTGGCCCGGGCGCTGGGACAGGCAATCGTGACAGTCACGCCGCCGAAGGCCGTAGTCGGGAATCGTGTGGTCTCAAACTTTCGGTCGCTGGTGGTGCGCGTCCGTGATTTCCTCCGTTTCGCGGTCGCGGTGATGCCCGAGCACGGCGAGGACATCGACCTGGACGACCTGGACTCCGACCTGGTGGACGCCTATGAGGAGAGGCTGACGGACCACTACGGCCCAGACAGCAGCTCGGCTTCGATGGCGATGTGGCAGATCGTGCGGCTGCTGAGGCAGGTCAACCAGGCCCATCCGGGGCGTCTCGATGTGGACCTGCGCTCTCGGATCGCCTACACAATGAGCGAGAGGCGGCCCACCGCGAAGCCACTGGATGCTTACCCCGTGCCGGTCTTCGAGGCGTTCGAGGCCGCTGCCCGGGGGGAGGTCGACAGGATCCGCGATCGCATCCTGGCGGGAGAACGCCTGGCCGCCGCAGGTGGGGACCCGAAAGTCCACGGCTGGGGGCGGCTTGAGAACATCCTGTGGTTCATCAACGAGCACGGCCCCCTGACCTCCGAATATCGGGGCATCCGGGGCGTCGCCGCGAACGGGTACATCCGCGGCGTCAACAGCCACCTCTACTTGTCGAGGCGGGACTTGCTGTCTTTCCACGTCCTGCTGGCCTGCCAGACGGGGATGGAACCCGAGGCGATCAAGGAACTCAAGGTGGGCTGCCTGACCAACGCGGCTCGCGGCTTCGTGAGTGTCCAGTACTACAAGCGACGTGCGGGCGGTGATCCGCACAAGAGCATGCGCATCCGCGATGGCGGCAACCTGCGCTCTCCGGGTGGGGTCCTACGGCTGGCGATGCGGTTGACCCGGCGCGCACGGGAGCTGGGCGGATACGACGACCTGTGGGTGAGCGTCTCCAGCGCGACCAATGCGTTGGGCCCCGCGTCCGGGGCACGGGTGCTGCTGAGTGCTGGCCATCGGGGCCTTTTCCTGGCCGAGCACGGCTTCGATGCCATGCAGGACAGGGGCGGGAAGCCGGTCAACCTGGATCTGCGGCGCCTGCGCAAGTCCTACAAGTCGAAGCAGTATCTGCAGGCCGGGGGTGTACTGCCGGACTTTGCCACCGGCCATACCCGCGAGGTCGCGGGGCGTCACTACGCCGACATCGGGGCTCACGAGGAGATCCATGACCATGCGGTCGAGGCCGGCCTGAGCGAGGCCCTCGCCGTCCGTCTTCCGCCGCCGGTCGTGCTGGACGATAAGGGCGGCCGCCTGGACAGCGGCAGCCAAGAAGTGTCCCTGGAAGCGGTTCGCGATGCCCTGTCCGGGGCCACCGACGTGTGGTTGTCGTCCTGCCGCAACTTCTTCGACTCGCCGTACTCCCTCAAGAAGGGGGCCGCATGTCCGGTTCCGCCCTGGGTTTGCCTGGAGTGCCCGAACGCGGTCTTCACGACGCGTCACCTGCCGGCGGTGATCTCTGTCCTTGGGACCATCGAGGCTCAGCGCGAGGAGTTCTCCACGGCCGAGTGGACGGCCCGCTTCGCGGTCGCGTATGAGCGGATCACCAAGGGCGTCCTGGCCCGGTTCAGCGCGCGTCAGATCGCCATTGCCCAGGCCATCGCGGAGGCCGATGGTCCGAGTCTGGCGCTGCCCACCTCATTTCTGGAGACGCTGCGATGACTCTCCCGCTGGCCAAGGCGGTGTCGGCGCCGGTCCCGGCACCGGATGACTACGTACTGCCCAATCGGCTGACCAGGGATCACGCCTCTCGGGGCCCGCGTTTCGGCGACGATGTGTGGGATCTGGGCGACTTCTTTCCCCGGACCGAGGCATCCGGCCGCATCGACTTCCTTCGGTTCGAAGCCGGGCTCCACCGTCAGACCGCGAAGGAGTTCCTCTATTCGCGGCTGCGGCGCCGCGCCGGACGCACCCACCACCCGATGAAGCCCACTGCGGCCCCGCAACAGTGCACCCGGCTCGTCAGCCTCTTCCAGGACCTGCGTTCGGTCGGCGTCCGGCGTCTGCAGGACGCCGAGGCCGGCCACCTGGAGACGTTGGTCACTCGCTGGGAAGCGCAGGGGCCGCATGCTGTCGTCAGCAAGGTCGACCTGCTCAAGCACCTCTCCGCCCACGGACCCTTCCTGACGGGTGACCGGCTGACCATCGTCCCTTGGCCGCATCGCAGTGCCAAGCAGGTGGCCAAGGTGAAAACGCAACGGGAGAACAGCACCCCGCGCATCCCCGAGGAGATCATGCGACCGCTGTTGTCTGCCGCCCTGTTCTACGTCCAAGTCGCCAGCCGGGACCTCCTGGCTGCCCGAGCACTGTTGAAGCGTCTGCAGGAGGAGCAGTCCAAAAGCGACCTCTCCATCGGCCAGACGCGCGAACGGCTCGACGCCTTCATCGACTCGCGCCGCGCGCTGGGTCGTGGCATGCCGGCTTTGCCGATTAGGTATCGAGGCGCTTGTTCCGCCGATGTCGTCGACGGGGTGGTGCAGGCCCCCAATCTGAGCATGACCGCACTACTGGTCCGGGCCGACTCCGTCCGAGGCCTGCGGCGGGAGATCAAGGCCGCCGGCAAGGAGCTCGGTTGGGAGGACGGCGGCCTTGACATCCCGATGTCGGAGTGGCCCGGCAGCGGCCTTCGATGGTGCTCCGAACTGTCAGCCGAAGCTCTGGCCGGTGAGTTGGTCCATCTCAGGACAGCCTGCTGGATCGTGATCGCCTACCTGTCCGGAATGAGAGACGTGGAGGTGCGGGAGCTCGGCCGTGAGTGTGCCTTCACCGAGCCAGGGGCCGACGGCCGCATCCGCTACAAGATCAAGGGCCGGGTGTTCAAAGGCCGCAGGCTCACGGGCGACGAGGCCGAGTGGGTGGTCCTGGACGTTGTGCACCAGGCGGTCGGGGTTCTCAGGCAGATCAACGATGATCCCACCCACCTCTTCGGCACCTGGATCGGGGAGAAGGCCGGCTACGGCCTGTTCAGCGACGTGACGCTGCGACTGAAGAACTTCCAGCAGCACCTCAACGACCTCTTCGGTGTCCAGGGCCAGCCCTACATTCCGTTGCCCCTCGTCGACGAGTACGCCGTGGACAAGGCCGCTGACGATGGCGAGTTGGGCCAGGAGGCCGCAGACGAGTCCGCGGACGACGCGGGCACGGGGCCGGTTCGGCCCTGGTGGTTCGACACCCGGCAGTTCCGGCGCACGCTGGCCTGGCACATCGCACACCAGCCGTTCGGCATCGTCGCCGGCACCAGGCAGTACAAGCACAACGCCTTCGCGATCTTCGAAGGCTACGCGGGCACCTCCGCCTCGGGCTTCGCCGACGAGGTCGCTTCGGAGAAGGCGGTTGCGCTGCTGGACTACGTCGAAGACCTCTATCACGACCACAACGAGGGTGGCCGGTCCGCCGGTGGCGCTGCTGGCCGCGTGGCAGCGGATTTCGACCGGATCAGGGCCGAGCTGGGCGACCTGCCCGGCACGGTCGCCAGCCCCGAACGGCTGCGAGCCGCACTTCGGCACCTCACTCGCACCCTGCATCCGGGCATCCTCAACGACTGCTTCCACCACGCCGGGACCGCCGTCTGCGGCAAGCGCGCCAAGCCCCTCGGACGACCGCTCCCAATGCTCAACGCGTGCTTGGCCTGCCCGAACGCACGCCGTTCGGCAGTTCATCTGCCCAGGATGGCCCAGGCCCGTGATCTGGCCGCCGAGGAGTTCGCCGACACCGATACCGTTCCCAAGCTGCAGCGGATCGCCATCGAGGAACACCTGTCGACACTCACCCAGCTGATCGCCGAGCTCCGCGATGAGGAAGGAGCGTCCGCATGACCACCAGCAGCATCACCCAGAGCGTCTTCGCCCGGCTGGTCCGTGAGCACGAGGCGCTGACCGACATCGACCGGCAGGTCATGTGGGCCTTCGAACGACTCATGGACGGCCGCCCGGCGATCACCGACGGCTCTGTGACAGCAGTGAACATCGCCGCCGAGGGCGGGGTGTCCCGAGCTTCCTACTACCGCTCGCCGGTCGCCGCCGCGATCAAGGAGATCCTCTCAGCCCCCGAGGTCAAGCGGCCCGAGATTGATGAGCTCAAGGCCGAGGTCGCCCGACTGCGCAAGAAGGAACGCACACTCCGCCAGGAGCATGCCGCCGAGGTGCGGGAGTTGAAGGACACCACGGCGACCTACGCCAACCAGATCCAGATCCTGTCCTTGCGCAATGCCGAACTGGAAAGGGACGCCGGCAAGCTCAGGTCACAGCTCTCCGAATCCAGCGACGGAGTGGTCCGCGCACTGCGTCCGACCTGACATCCCCGCCTCGTCCCGGACCACCCTCCGGGCCGGGGCCTCCTCCGGTCTAGGGACTGGTGAGCTCGCATGTTGAGGTGTCACGTATTCCAGCTCAGAGCGCCCCGATCGGTCACTTTGGGTCATGCGGGCGGTGTCCAGGGTCCGGCCCTGAGTGAGTATGTTCGTCCGACGGCGCGTTCGAAGCGCCTCGGGAGGGGAGAGTGCCGGTGGACATCGTCGCGATTATGGAAGCACTGGCTGAACAGGGCGTAACGGTGCTGTTCAAGGCCGACGCTGAGCGGATGGCAGAGAGGGGCAAGCCTTGGACCTTCGTCGCCAGTGGAGCGCCGTTGCGCGAGGACGTCCTTGTGCGAACCGATGCCGCGTCTGTGGAGCAATGCCTCGCAATGTGCTTGCCCCGCCTACGTGAGCTGGGCTTTTCGTTCCCTGCGTGAGAGAGCAGGTGTGACCGAACCGCCGCCCTGGATGTCAGTGCCGACTGCTTACATGAGCCCATGGACACCGTGCACACGACCGCCGCCCTCCTCCCGGACCCCGCCGAGCTCCGCGCGTACCTGCGAGCGCTGGCCGTGCTGGACCAGGCGATCTGCCGCGACCCGCGGTTCTCCCGCTACTCCTTCTCCACCACCTGGGGGCCTGGGACGGAGGCGGCCCTGATGGACAACGGCTCGGGTGACGACTTCTCCGTCCTCTTCACCCCGGCCGGTGTACTCGTCCGCGGCTTCGACCACGAGTCGGAGATGAGCCCGTACGCCACGGACGACGAACAGGTCTGGCCCGGTGTCATCGACGAGGTGCCCGCCGCGCTGCGCTCGCTCCTGGACGACCCGGCCTTCGTCGACGAGGGCCTCGGCGCCCCGCGGGTCACC
Source organism: Streptomyces sp. M-16 (assembly GCF_052114405.1). Taxonomy (NCBI): domain Bacteria; kingdom Bacillati; phylum Actinomycetota; class Actinomycetes; order Kitasatosporales; family Streptomycetaceae; genus Streptomyces; species Streptomyces sp. M-16. The sequence continues at coordinate 48,525 of NZ_JBFRER010000047.1, forward strand.
GCCTGCCTGTGGTGGGAGACCGGCGGCAGCGCCTGGCACACCGGCTCGGGCATCGAGTTCCCCTCAGGCAGCCCGGACCCGGACGGCTCCGGACACCTCTTCCGCCTCCTCACCGATCGCTCCCCAGAAGCCGTCCAGGCGCACTTCGAGGAGGACTACGGGCGGCCCGTCCCCCTCGACACCGTCCGCCACGTCCTCGCAGGCCACCCCCTGACCCCCGAAGCCGCCCGCGGCCTCAACCCGGCCGCCCTCTCCGACGAGGCCCTGCTCCGCCGGATCGCCGCCGAGCCCGAAATCGAGGCGTACCTCGCCTGCGACGGCGAGTTCGACCTCACGCGGACCGACCCCATCGAGTCGATCGCTCTTCCGGCCGGTCTCCCGGTGGAGCCCGTGGCCGGCTGCAACGCGGGAGGCACCCACTACCTCTGCGGCCCGGCCGACTCCGACCGCGTCCGTCCCGTCCTCTACACCGACTCTGAGGGCCAGGCCTCCCTCATCGCGGAGTCCCTCGCCGAGGCCCTGACCCTGGCCATCGTCCTCCCCTCCTGGCACGACGCCCTGGCCGGCTTCCGTCCCCCCGCGCTCAACGCCGACTACCTTGAGGACAACCCGGACCACCCCGAGGTCCGCGACCGCCTCCTCGCCGCCCTCCGCCTCCCTCCGGCCACCGAGCCCGAGGTCCTGGCCCGCCTCCTCACCACGGCCGCCCGCACCGTCCCGGACGGCTTCCTCCCTTCGGTCGAGGGCGAGGAGGACGCGGCCTTCGAACCGATGCTCCGTCTGCCGGCCGAGTAGGACAGCCCCGCCGCGCGCCGCCTTCCGGACCCGACGCACCGCTACGGCGAAGCCATGACGCACTGCCCGACTGGATGCGCCCGCCCCGCGCGGAGGGCTGTTCGCGGAGGACGTGGACCGCCTCCCCGAGGTTCGGCCCGGCGCATGCCGGATCTTCGGCAGGAGACTTTGGGGTGATCGACCTCAAGGATGCCCGGGGGCGTCCTCCTGTGGTCAGCGCCTGACCCAAGACGTTGCCAACATCTACACCGCAGATGAGACACTTTCCCGTGGGACACAGAAGTTGCTCACATAACCTCCGGCAGCTCGCGCACCAGGGCGGCCGGGGCGGCCTCGCCCGGATCGACCATGCCCCCGGGGATGGCCTCCTCGTGGATGTCGTCCCGGGTGATCAGCAGGAGCCGGCGGTCCCGTCCGGTGCCCGCGACCACGATGGGGTCGGCGGCGGCGTTCTCACCCCACTTCCCCAAGTTCCGGCCGGTGCGGCCGGTGCGGCCCTGCGGGTGCAGGGGCCAGCCCTGCGCGTCGAGGTGAAACGGCACGAGAGCGGCGGCCTGGCGCTGCTCCCAGTCCAGTACGTCCGCCGGCGTCAAGGCGGCCTCGGCCCAGCCGGGCACCTGCCGGGCCAGGGCCTCGGGCAGCAGCTCGGGCGGGGTGACGTCCGCCGGCTTGTACTCCGGCCAGCTCACCGCCCAGTCGCGTAAGACGGCGGGGACGGTCTGCGTGGTCTTGCTCATGATGCGGGCTCCCGTAGTGGTTGTGTTCGCCGGGCTCAGGCGTCTGTCCCGGTGATGGTCTTGATCGCCAGGCCGATGCAGGGTCCGGTGTGGGCTCGGGCGAAGCGTGCTGCCTCGTGAAGCGCCTCGGCTTCGAGCTCCAGGCCGTGGTCGTCGAACCGGTCGGCGATGTCGGCGAGCAGAGCGGCGAGGGTTCCGATCAGGCTCGGGCCGGTCTCGTCCCGCTGGTAGATGGCGCGCAGAGCGTGGGCCATGTCGTCGGCGTCGGCGGTGTCGCCGAGCGCGAGCTGACGCAGTTGGTCAAGACCGAGGGTGATCGCGGCCAAGGCGGAGGTTGCGGTGCTGTCGGTCGGCAGGGAGGTCACCTGCTTGCTCCTTCGGGGTCTGGGGTGCGCTCGCCCGGATTGAAGGTAGTCGTATGCGGAGCAGGCCCTCCCCCACAGGTCGCTCGCGTACTCGGCCGGCTCCTGGGCGCACAAGCGGGCGTAGAGGTCGGGGAAGTTGCGGCCGGTGCCGTCGCCTTCGGGGTCGTCGTCCATGGCCTCGGCCAGCGCGTACGGGTCCTTCGGGACCTGCGGGTCGAGGTGGTCGAGGTCGGGGCGGAAGGCGCCGGTGGTGATGACGGTGCCCTCCACGTGCGCGGTGGAGTGCAGCTGCCTGCGCAGGCCGGCGGCGATCTCCTCGGCGCGGCTCTCGTGCTCGTAGGGTCCGATCCGTACCGGGTCCAGGCCGGGCCGGTCGAGGATCACGGCGTGGCCGACCGGGTCGGTGTAGCGGACGGGCCGGCCGAGCTGGTGGGCGTAGGCGATCTCGGCGCGGGTGGAATCGCCGACGTAGCAACCGACGTTGACGACCAGGACCTCGTCGCAGGCGCGGATTTTCCAGCGGTGCAGCGCGTCGAGCGCGGTCTTGAGCTCTTTGGCGGCCGCGGGCTCCTTCCACAGCGGATGAGCCTTGTTCATGTCGCAGCCGGGGGCCAGAACAGCGTGGCCGGCGATCGTCTCGCGGAAGTTGGCCTCGGCGAGCTCGCGCCAGAAGCGGGTGGAGCCGCAGAGGGTGACGACCTTGGGCCGGCCGGTTGAGGTGTCGGCCGGGTTGAGCAGCTGCTCGGTCGTGGCGGCGGCCGCGATGAGGGCGGCGGCCTGGAGGTCGCGGTTGCGGTGCTCGGTCATCGACAGGTCCCTCGTTCTCTCGGGATGGGCGGGTGCGGCCGGCGCCATGCGAGTTCGGCGCCGGGGGATGTGCTGGGTGACACAGGTGCAAGGGCTCGGTACACCACGGTGCAGGGTTCGGCGCTTTCGGTAAGCGCCTGGGCGTGACGCCAGGCCTTGGCCAGGTGCAGCACGGCCTTCTCGTACGCCGGGTCGTCGTTGGCCTCAGCAGCGTCGTTGGCCTCGGCGAGCGCCTGGATGAGGGCAACGGCCTCCGGGACCGTGAAGTCGTCGAGAATGGCGAGCTCGGCGCCGCGGAAGAGGTCGATACAGAGCCGCCCGTACTCGTCCTTGATGCGGTCGTGGTCCTGCTGGACCACCTGCCGACGCACGATGCTAGGGCTGGACTCTGGAGCGGGCCGGGCGGGCCGGGTACGCAGAATGTCGGTGAGCGCCGCGACGAGGCGGGGAGCTCCGTAGGTGAAGAGCATGCTGACGGCGATAACGCCCGCGCCCCAGAACAGGTACATCATCAGCGCGTGGACCCACAGCCGGATGGCGTCCACCGCCGTCATCGGCCCGTCGCACGCAGCTCGCGCGTGTGGCACAGGACGGGGCCGATGAAGATGCTGATCTTGTTCACCGTCCACCGGCCGCCGGTGAGCTCGCAGGCGAGGATCTCTACCTCGTCGCCGGGCTTGAACATCTGGTTCTCCTTGCGTGGTTGGTGCAGGGGTGGTGTGCCTGAACGTGGGGCGGTCGGCGCCGCGGGCCGGGGCGGGCCGGCCCGGCTGGGGGCCGCCCCGGGGCGGGTCAGCCGGACTGGCGGATCGGCATGATCAGGTAGCGCAGCGCGGTGGGGTCCTCGTCGGTGGGGACGAGGAGCGCCGGCTTGACCGGGCTGACGATCTGGAGGCGGATCCGGTCCGTCTTCAGCGCCGTGACGCCGTCGAGGAGGTAGCCGGGGTTGAAGGCGATGCTGACCGGGGCGCCGGTGAGCAGGTCGGTAGCAGCGGTGACCCGGTCGCGGGCGGAGGCGTCGTCGGTGCTGCCGGCGCTCAGGGCCAGGGCGCCGTCGGTGAGGTGGAGCTTGACGGGGTGGCCGCGCTCGGCGACGAGTGCCATGCGCTTGACGGCGTCGGCGAGGTCGGTGGCGTCGAGGTCGGCGGTGGCGGTGAAGTCGGTGGGCCACAGGCCCTTGTGGTCGGGGAGCTGGCCTTCCATGGCGCGCAGGGTGAGGGTGCGCGTGCGGCCGGCCAGGCCCAGGACGCCGTGGGCGGCGGGGAGGGTGAGGTGGACCTGGTCGTCGGTGGCGAGGATCTTGGCGGCTTCGGAGAGGGACTTGGCCGGGATGGTGGTCTGGATGGTGGCGCCGGTGGCCGTGGCGGGGGTCCAGGCGATGGGGCGGAGCGCGAAGCGGTAGCGGTCGGTGGCGGCGAAGGTGATCGTGTCGTCCGTGATCTCGGCCTGGATGCCGGTCAGGATCGGGAGGGCGTCGTCGCGGCCGGCGGCCGTGGCGACCTGGTGGATCGCCTCGGCGAGGGCGGGCCCGGAGACGGTTCCGGTGGCCTCCGCGGTGCGGGGCAGGGTGGGGTACTCCTCCAGCGGGAGGGTGTGCAGGGTGTAGCGGGTGCGGCCGGAGGTCAGGACCAGGCGGGCGCCGTCGAGTTCGAGGTCGACCGGGTGGCTGCCCTTGACCGTGCGGGTGATGTCGGCGAGGAGTCGGCCGGAGACCAGGACGGTGCCGGGGGTGGTGACCTCGGCGTCCACGGTGGCCTGGGCGCTGGTCTCGTAGTCGAAGGCGGCCACGGTCAGGGCGCCGGTGGCGGCCTCCAGCCGGATCGCGGCGAGGACGGGGACGGGGGGCCGGGCGGGCAGGGCCCGGGCGGCGTCGGTGACGGCGGCCGCGAGCGGGGCGAGGTCCGTACGGAGCTTCATCGGGGCTCCCTTCCGAGCGTGCGGGCGGCTGTCCGGCCGGGGGCCGGGTTCGCCCGGAGTGCGGGTGAGGTCCGGGGGAAGCCCGTCCGGTACGGGAAGAGGCCGTACCGGACGGGCGGGTGAGCGGGGTGGTGGCCGTCAGGCCGCGGCGGCGTCGCGGCGCTCCCTGCGCAGGCGACGGCGGTCGCTGAGGGTGGTGCCGGCCCAGATCGCGGATCCGGCGCGGCTCGGGTGGTCCAGGGCCCAGGCCAGGCACTGCTCGCGGACGGCCTCGGGGCATGCGCTGAGGCAGGCCAGCTGGCCGTTCAGGCGCTGCTTCGGCGTGCCGGTCCAGTCCTCGGGGTCGGCGCCGGGTGCCCGGCACGGTTCGTCGCCGTTCAGCTGCGGCCAGGGGGCGAGTTCGGTGGTGGTCACTCCCCCACCCCCGTGGTGCCGGCGGCCGGGACGGCGGCGGTGGGCAGCAGGTGCTCGAAGGGCTCCCAGGCCGTCAGGTCGTACAGGTTCAGCAGGTCGACGTCGATCACGGCGCCCTCGGCCTCGTCTCCGAGGTGCTGGCCCCGAGGCGGCAGGCCGAGGGTGCTGTGGGCGTCGGGGTCCGCGTCGAGGTCGAGGTCGGCGACCACGACGGTGTTCCCGGTGCGCTCCAGGACGTACAGGCGATGGATGGGGGCGTCGTCCTCGTCGGTGTCCGGTCGACGCTCCCAGGTCTGGCGGGTGGCGGCGATGGCCCAGGCCTCGCCGGCGTCGGCGCCGTCGGTGACGGTGGTGCAGGCATGCTTGTACTCGGTGCCCTGGTCGACGAGTTCGTTGACGCGGGCCAGGATGTGGTCGCTGAGGGCCTGGTCGCCGATCAGCCAGTTCAGGGAGATGAGGCCGGTCACGACGCCGCTCCCGTCTGGACGAGGGTGCGGGAGATCTTGGTGGGGGCCAGGAGGTGCTGGAGGGCGGAGCCGTGGTGGTGGGAGGAGAAGCTGGCGGGGAGGCCGCAGCTCCAGCAGTCGGCCTCGTCGCCCTGCCAGGCGACGGCGCAGCGGTTGCACACGAACGCGCGGTCGGCGAACAGGGGGTTGGCCTTGGCCAGGGACTTCAGGAACCGGCCGGCGGTGCTCAGCCGGCGGGTGGTCGAGGTGTGGTGCTGCTTGCGACGGGTGGCGTGCATGATGGTGGTCTCTCTCTCGTCTTGGCGGGTGAGGGGCCCGGGACGGCCGGCGGTTTCTCAGGCCTTGACGGCCGTCCCGGGGCGTAGCTAGCGGGGGATGTACTGGTCCGTGGCCTGCTCCCAGCGCAGGCTCCATCCGGCCCGCAGTCCGCGGGCGGACCAGTCGGTGCGGTTGGAGACCGCGGGGACGTCCCGGCCGGCCATGGTGTAGAGCAGGGCCGTTTCCCAGGCCCGCTGTGCGGCCTTGCGGGCGTCTTCGCCGTCTTCGGCGAGGCCGGTGAAGACGTGTACTCCACGCTCACCGGTACCGGCGTGCTCTATCGGGACGTCGACCTCCCACATGAACTGGGGCATCGTCATCCCTCGTCGTCCGGGTCGAAGTCGACGCGGACGGGCAGCACGGTGATGCGGATGCTGGTCGTGCCCTCGTCGTCCGGGCCGGGGCCGAACATCACGAGGTCCTCGCAGGCGTCCTCGTCTCCGCTGTCCGGCACCCAGCCTGTGGTGACGCCAGCAGGAAGGGTGCGCCGCCTCACCAGCCGGGCTTCGGCAAAGGTCCGGGCGGCCTCCCGGGTAGTGAAGGTGCCGTACGGAATGTTGCGGCGTTCGGCACGGAACACGGCGAGCGCGGCCGGCTTCTCGTCGGTGAGGTGGGTGATTCCGGGGAAGGTGGCCTCGGCGGCCGCCAGGCGGGCCTCGGTCTCCATGGAGGCGCCGAGCAGCTGGAGGATCTGGACGGTGAGCGGCAGGGTGCCGGCGGCGGCGCGGCGCCGGATGTCGGCGATCACGGTGGTGGGGTCGGGGTTCGGGACGGTGGTGGAGGTCATCAGTTCTCCGTCTCGTGGCGGGCCGGCTGTTCCGGTCCTCGGCGGTGCCCGGCCCTCGGGAGGTGGGGCCGGGCAGTCGCTGGTCTCGAAGGCGGTGTCGGCGATGGTGAGCTGGGCGGCGCGGGCCAGGGTGTCGAAGGCGGTGTCGCCCACGAGGCCGCTGTGCCAGGAGTGCCGGAGCTCGGGGATGGTGAGGGTTCGGCCGTACCGGGTGTAGTCCAGGCCGTTGACGCGGGAGACAACCATGCCGGGGTGGAACTCGTCGCCCTGGAACCGGACGAGCAGGTCGAGGCCGGCCTGCTCGGCGAAGTCGACGAGGCGGGTGAGGATCTCGGGGTCGGCGACGAATCCGGTGACGGCGGCGCGCTGCTCCCACAGGTTGCCGGCGTAGTCGGCGGCGTCGTAGCCGGGCTGGGAGTCGTCGGTGAGGAATCCGGCCCGGTTCGCGGCGGCCAGGCAGCCGATGAGGGGCAGGGTCTCGTCGTCGGGCCCGTAGTTCGGCACGTTCCCGGCGCAGGAGCGGATGTCGCCTTCGAGCCAGCGGGCGGTCAGCTCGGCGAGGTCGGAGAAGGTGGTCGCGGCGCGCCAGAGGCGGCGGTCCGCGCGGCTCGGCCAGGGAAGTCGGATCTTCATGGCGGTCCTCCTGTCGGGTTCAGAGCTGGGCGGCCAAGGCCTCGGCGTCGTAGGCCTCGACCTCGCGCTGCTCGATCAGCAGCTCGTAGGCGGTGAGGGTGTTGGGCTTCATGGGCTGCCGGCCCCAGACGTGCTTGAGGTACTTGAGGTGGAGCTCGCGGGCGGAGCGGTCACCGAGCTGGTGGGCATGGACGAGCTCGTGCACGAGGGTCTCGGCGACGTCGCGCTCGTGGCGCATGTTGCAGATCTGGAGGACGATCAGCACTCCGCCGCGGTCGATGGAGGTCTGGCCGTAGGCCCGGCGGGAGTGGCGGTCGGAGCGGCTGACGGCGTTGACCTGCGAGGGGTTGATGCCGGTCAGGAGCTGGGCCTCTGCGGTGTTCACCAGGTGGTCCATCTGGCTGGTGTCGCCGTTGAGGACCAGGTGGACGGTCGGCAGGGAGCCGAACTTGTCGCGGACGAGCTTCTCGGCGTCGGGGGCGATGGTCTTGGCGTACCTGCTGAGGCGGCCGCCTCCGAAGAGGAAGCGCTGGGTGGAGATGCGCAGCATGACGGTCCCTTCCGGGGGTGAGTTCGGGGGCCGGGCGGGAGAACGACCTCCGAACCCGACAAGAAAACTATACCTATCACTCATCACTGCGTCTAGTGGGTTGCCCCACCCGCCGTCAGTCCCCGGCGCGCTCGGCGAGGTCGGCGGCCCGCTGCAGGAGGTCGAGGACGGCGCCGACGGTCGGGACGGCGACGTTGTTGTGCACGGCGATGTCGAACTGGCGGCTCAGGGCCTGCGGGTCGCGGCCCTCCCGGCGCCACTGCGCCTCCATCCGGGCGCGGTAGGCCGGCGTCGGCTGGGCGTACGCGGCCGGTTCGGCCATCGCGGAGCGGATGTAGATGTGGGAGCGGCTGGCGGTGTCGGCGTCGGCCGGGGCGGCCATGAGGGCGCCGAGGATGCAGTGCCGGCCGGTGGCGTCGCGGAGTTCCCCGCGGCACCATCCGCCGGTGGCCAGCGCGGCGGCGGCGCGGCGGATGTGGAGGCTGGCCCGGGTGGCCGGGCGCTGGTGGCGGCGGGTGATGCGGTCGAGCAGGGAGGGGCGGGCGGCGGCCTGGGCGGCGGCGGTGGCCCGTTCGCTGCGCTCGACCTCGGCGAGGCCGGCGGCCACCAGGGCGGGGATGTCGAATCCGGCCGCGGGCTGTTCGGGAGCCGGGGTGGGCGCGGGGGCCGGGGTGATCTTCTTGAGCCAGGCTTCGACCTCGTCGGCCAGGAGGCGCGTGCTCGCGTCGGGAGCCTGGGTGCCGAAGGCGGCGGGTGCTGCGGATGCGGGCATGGCGAAGCCTTCCTGCGTGCTGCCGGTGGTGGATCGGGAGTTCCGGGGGCGGCCGGCTGAGTGGTTGGCGACCTGGCGGCCGGCCCCGGAGGCTGTGGATCAGCCGGTGTACTTCCGGACGTTCTTGTAGACGTAGTCGCGCTTGCGGCCCATGGCGTCAGCCACGTCCTGCTGGGCGCCGTGGTAGCTCTTGCTGAGCTCGCCCATTCGCTGCCAGAACTCCTTCTCGGCGGCGAGTACGGCGTTGTCGCGTGCTGTCTGGGCGATCTGGACGGCGGCCTTGATGTCTTCTGCGGTGCTGGGGTCGGTGTCGGGGCGGGGGGTCATTTGGGCTCCTCGCGGTGGTGAGGGACGATGGGTCCGGCCCTCCTGCTCCGGTTGGAGCGGGTTGGGAGACCCGGGGACGGCGGGCTGAGTTTGGCGACCTGGCCGCCGTCCCCGGGGCGCCTCTACTGCAGATCCTCGCGGGCGTCGTCGGCCGGCTCGTCACCGGCCTGACCGTGTCCGAGCACCTTGTCGGCCTTGCGCAGGTGGAGGGCGGACGCGTACAGGCGCTGGGCCCGGTCCTCCTCCCCCTGCTCGGCGAAGGCCACGGCGAGCCTGCTCGTGAGGTCGCCGGTGGTCTCCAGCAGTCCGCTGGTGCGCAGGCTGTGCTCGATCTCCTCCGGGTCGGCGCCGGAGTCGATGTCGCCGCGGATCTGGCCGATCTCCTCAGCCAGGGCGTAGGTGCTGTCGCCGTCCCAGCGGTCCGGGTTGATCCCGTCGATGAGCTCGTTGGCGGCGGTGTCGATGACGTAGAGGGCGCCGATGAGGGCGAGCGCGGCGAGGACGGCGCCCGGGGCACTCAGGTTCGCGAGCGGGCCGTCGTTGTGGACGATGGCGTCGAATCCGAGGGTGAAGGTGCCCGCCACCATGACGATGCCGTCGTAGCGGATGACGGCGGACAGGGCCTTGACGGCGGCGCGCCGGGCTCGCGCGGCCCGGATCGGGCGGTTCTCCAGGGACTTCGGGCGGGCGGTTTCGACGGGGTGGACCAGGACGTGGGTCATGACGGGCTCCTTCGGGCTGGCGGTGCTGGGCGGTTGGGAGATCCCTGGGCGGCCGGCTGAGTTGGCGACCTGGCGGCCGCCCGGGATGGAGGGTGAGGGACGATGTGTCTGCCCCCCGCTCCTCGTGGAGCGGGCTGGGAGGCCCGGGGCGGCCGGTGAAGGTTGGTAGCCAGGAGGCGGCCGCCCCGGGGCGAAGTCACCGGCTGCGGACCTTGCCGGAGACGGTGCGGACGCGCTCGCGCAGGTGGCTGGTGCCGCGCGTGGTGATGTCGCCGGAGACGGTGTTCGCGTCGATCGAGCCGGTGGCGGCGGGGGTCGCGGTGACGTGGGCGTCGCCGGAGATGGTGTTGAAGCGGAACTCCGAGCCGTTGTACGCACCGATCTCGATGTCGCCGGAGATGGTGTTGACGTCGAGGCGGGCGTCGATGCGGTCCACCTCGACGTCTCCGCTGGTGGTATTGAACCGCAGGGTGTGCACGCCCCGGGCTTCGACGTCGCCGGAGAGCGAGTGGACGTCCAGGACCTGGAGGTCGCCGTCGACGGTGAGGTCGGCGCTGGTGGTCTCCAGCCGGACAGAGGACATCTCGCTGGGCAGCGTCACGTCGACGGTGATGGTGGAGGCGTTGGCGCCGGAGACGACGGTGCCCTCCGGGGCGACGACGCGGCCGCCGGAGACGATCTTGCGGCCGCCGATGCTGATGTCGTTGCCGCTGACGTGCATGCCGGTGACCGAGCCGCTGATGACGCCGAAGTTCTGCCCGACGACCATGCTGTTGCCGCTGAAGTTGAAGGTGGAGCTGCCCATCGTCATCGTGTTGCCCTTGACCTTGGGGACGCGGATGGTCAGGCAGTTCAGGGCCTGGTGGGTGCTCTCGTGCATCGTGGCGCCGCGCACCGCGTCGGCCAGCGGGCCCTCGTCGTCACCCGTGCTCACCGTGACGACCGCGTTCGTCAGCGTCGGGTCGATGGTGACGTTGACCGTGCCCAGGTGGCTGATGACGTCGGTCCACAGGGGGCCGACAGCGGTGGCGGTGAAAGTCTGAGAGGTGGTCAAGGCGAACTCCCTGTTCGGAGAGGTGCGGTGATGGGACTCGCTGTCCCGGGGGACTTGCGATGACTCAAGTATGCATCTTGAGCGAATGCATTTCAAGTGAATGCATTCAGGGATTTGTGGTTCTTCTGCCTAGGCGTCGGCGGTGGTCGCACCGGTGGGGCGCGGGTCGCCCGCCGCGGGCGCTCCGGTGCCGGCGGCCGCCTCCTCGCGGCGGGGCCGGGCCTTCGAGCCCGTGGGGGTGCGACCGCCGCCGGCGCGGGCCCGGGCCGCCTTGCGCTCGGCGGCGGCCAGGGCTGCCGCGGCCGGGCCCTCGCACTCGGTACAGGGAATGTTCACGCCCGGCGCGACGATCCGGCCCTGGTCCTCACAGACCAGGCACGCCGGCCCCTTGACGGGGGCGGGCATGCCGTACGCGGCGCGGTACTTGGCGACGGAGGGGATCTTCGGCCCCGGGGTCTGCTTGCCCGTCTTCTTCGCCGGGTCGGGCGACTCCTGCGGGATGCCGGCCTGTATGGCCCAGGCGGTGCGGATGATGGCCGCGACCGGGGAGTAGGCGACGTTGAGGGCCTTCTTCTTCACCTTGCGGACGCGGCGGCGGACTTGGCGGCGGACGCGCTTCTTCGCCTCCCGGACGAGGACCTTGGTGACGATCCGCGCGGCCTTGGGGACCTCCTCGGCCAGGTCGACGGGCGGGAGCGGCTCCTCTCCGAACCCGGCCTCCAGGATCCAGAACATGTCCCAGTTCGGGGTGGTCCAGCGCATGTCGGCCCAGGCGGTGAAGTGGCCGGGGTCGATGAGGTACTCGGCCCACTCGTGCCGGGCCGGGCAGAGGACCTCGACCACGGGCTGCGCGGCGCGCTCCAGAACGAGGGTCAGCCCGGTGTCGGCGCCGCACATCGGGCAGGTGACGGGCAGGGCCTGCCAGACGACCCGGATGGTGTGGTCGGGGTCGCGCTGGAGGTAGTTGAAGGGGCGCTCGGCGGTGATGCGGTAGTAGCCGGCGTCCGGATCGTGGGTGCGGAGCGGGTCGATCATTACGGACTCCTAGGGATCTTTCGGGCGAGGAACAGTCGGGAACGAGGAGGAACGTGCAGGTCAGGGGGCCGGAACGCCGCGGGAACAGGTGCCGGGAGGGGAACACCGCCACCGGTCCTGTGCGGTGTTCCGTCCCTGTTCTCGGTCTGTTCCGGCGCTCTGACCTGCGTGTTCCTGGGGTGTTCCTGCGGTCAGGAGGCGCCTGCGTCCTCGCCGGTGATCTTCTTGAGGTGGCGCAGGCAGTAGCCCTTGACCGTGCTCTTCTCGCCCGGGCGCCGGTAGCTGTCGGTCGTCCAGGACTTGCCGCCGGGGGCAAGCACCGCCTTGATCGCCGCCTTCAGCGCGACGGCGCGGGCGGCCTCCTGGTCCGCGGTGTCCCCCCCGTCGAACGCCTCCAGGTCCCAGCGGTCGGCGTCGTCCTGGGCGAGGCCGGCCGCGATCTCCTCCAGCTGGAGGCCGCTCGGGTTCCCGGCCGCACGGAAGACCTCGCGGATCGAGGTGATCAGCTGCGGGACCGCGCCCTGCTCCTGGTCCCCGGCGGCGTAGTTCCGGGCGCTCCTCTCCATCAGGCTCCGCAGCGAGATGCGGCTCAGCTTCGCGGACTCGGGGTCGATGTCGACCAGCCCGGCCTGGGCCCGGGCCCGGCCGCGGCGCAGCAGCTCGTCGGGGTCGGCGTAGCAGCCGCGGTACGGGATGGGCTCGCAGTAGGCGCTGCCGGCCATCACGTAGACCACGGAGGCGTCGTTGAGCTGGGCGCCCATCGCGGGCACCAGCCGGTCGGCGCGCCACCCCTGGGCGAGCATGCCGTCGCCGAGGACCTGGATGACGTCGTCCTTGTCGCAGGCGGCCAGCACCTGGACGGGCAGTTCCACGACCCAGGTGTTGTCCTTGATCTTCTCCTTGGTGACGCCCTGACCGGCGATAACCATGGTGTCGTCGCTCTTGGCGCAGGTGATCGACATCTCGGCGAGCATGCCGTCGAGGTCCCAGGAGACCTGCCGCTTGAGGTCCTCGTCGTAGTAGCCCTTGCGGCTCTCGCGGACCAGCGCGGGGAACTCGTCCACGATGACCTTGATGCCGGGCCGCTTGCGCGAGGTGACCCAGTTCTCACCCATGCCGAGGCGGTCGAAGAGGGCGGGGCGGCCCTTGCCGATGTCCAGCGCCCACTGGAGCGCGTCCCTGGCTTCCGCCGGGGTGGTGGCCACCACGTGCATGGCGTGCCGGAGTCCACCGAAGCCACTGCCGGCGCTGCCCAGGTCGATGCCGATGATGATCTGGTCCTCGGTCGCGGTCAGCACGTCCAGGATGGCCCGCAGGATCGTGGACTTCCCCGACCGGCTCTTGCCGACGACGTTGACGTTCGTCCGGCACATCGGCAGGGCCAGCGGCCGCCCCGCCATGTCGCCGCCGATCTGCGCCTTGTGGAGGTCGGTGGTGGAAAGGGACTTCGGTTCCCGGACGGGCAGTTCGGGAACGGCCTGCCACGGGTTGGGGCCCGGTACACGAATCACGCAGTAGTTCCGGGACTCCGCGGACTGCTGCATCAGCACGCTGCCGGTGCGGACGCCGGGAAGGCAGGCCTCCAGCGTGTCCAGCCCGTTGGAGATCTTCTCCGGGGTCATCCGCTCCAGCCAGACGTGGATCTCGAACCCCCACGCGTGGGGGTCGACCCGCAGCGCCGAGAGGGTCAGCTTGAGGTCCTCGGTGAGGGCCTGGCGCATCATCTGCTCGAACATCCTCGGCGTCATGCCCACGCTGACCTGCTGCGGGGCTCCGGCCTCGATCCGCTCCAGGCGCTCCAGCTCCTCCTCGCTCACCTCGACGTCGCGGCCCAGCAGAGAGATACCCGCGAGGTTGAGCACCAGGGCGCCGAGGAAGCCCCAGACATCGGCGAAACCGTAGGCGGCCGCGTCGGCCAGGACCACCGGACCGTAGGTGACCCCGGCGCGGAACGCGACGGCCCGCTTCGCGCTCTTGCGGGCGCTCTGCGCAACGGCCAGCTGCTTGCCGGCCTCCAGCTGGAGCTTGGCCGCCTGAGCCTGCTTCTGTTCGCGCTTCAGGAGCGCGAGCTGCGCGCGGCGGGCGCTGCGCTTGGCCGTCTCGACGGCGGCGAGCGCCAGGCGCTCGTCGGCCGCTGCCTTGTAGCCCTCCATGCCGATGACCCACGAGCGCATCCGCCGCTCTCCGCGCAGGGCCCGGGGCACGATCCCGTGGGTGGTGAGCTGGCGGGCGGCGGCCTTCCGCACCCGGCGGCGGGCCTGCCGGCGCAGGTAGACGTAGCGGGCCTTGCGGCCGTCCTTGGTGCGCAGCTGCGGGTTGATCCAGGGGCGGTCGCCCTCCGGGTCCTCGCGCAGCTTCCACTCCTCGGGGGTGTAGACGGTGCCCTCCACCGGCCGGCTGTGCTCCGGCGCCGGCTCGTCGTCCACGTCCTCGTCGTTTTCTTCGTCGTCCGGGAGGTCCGTCGGCTGGGCCGGAATGGCGGGCGGCGCCTCGCGGTCCGTGTGCAGCAGCGCCGTGAAGGCGGTGCCGCCGTCGCCGTAGAGGGTCTCGAAGACGGGCTCCAGGTCCTCGACGAGCTTGATCTTCACGTCGCGTGCCTGGGACCCCTGCTCGGGGCCGACGACGCCGAGGGCCTCCAGCGCGTCCATCATCCGGCCCGTCAGCTCCCAGCCGATGCGCAGCTTGCGCTGGAGCATGGACCGGGAGCCGAACTGCGTTTCGACGACCAGCTCGGCGGCCTCCCAGAGCGCCTTGCGGTCCATGGCCCGGCCGACCTTGGCCCACAGCTCGGGGTCGTCGACTTTCGGGTTGGTGTCGATCTCGGTCATGCTGTTCACGCCTCCTGTCGGGGGTGAGCGCGGGGCGGGGAAGCCGGGCATCGCTTTGGTCGGTTGAGACCGGCGGTCCCCGCCCTGCGCTCTGGGGGAAGGTGTTCGGGTCAGGCGGCGTTCGCGCCGCCGGGGCAGGTGTTGCAGACCCCGTAGCGCTTGGGGATCTCGTAGTCCCTCTCGGTGTTGCACTCGGGGCAGACCCTGCGGGCCGCCACCGCCTTGCGGATCGCGGCCCATCGCGCCTCCGTCATCGGCCGCTTCGGCTTGGCCAGCTCGACCAGGTAGAGGGCGGCGAACATCGGGTTGCCCTGGCGGGTCCACCCGAGCTGGCCGGCCACGGGCTGGCCGCCCGGGCGCAGCCCGCGGGCCCGCAGCTGTCGGTAGGTGGCCATGACCTCGGGGTCGGGGCCGAGCTTCCAGGGCCAGGTCGGTATACCGAACTCCTCGCCGTTCGGGTCGTCGTAGCGGGGGCTGGTGCGCGGCATCATCGGCTCCCGGGGCCGGCCGGGTTGCTGCGGGCCGCCTTGGCCTTGGCGAGGCGGTCGTAGACCCAGGACTTGCTCGGCTCGATGGGCTTGTCGCCGTGGACTTCCGCGCGGCGCAGCTTCGTTTCCGCGGTGACCCCCTTGGCGGTGGGGATCCGGCCGTCGCGGATCTCGCTGCGGATCCACTCCTCGATCGCGGCATTCTCGGTCGCGTCGTAGTTCTTCGCGGTTTCCGCGGCAGCCCGCCGGGCGCCCCGCGAGAGCCTCCGCACCGGAGCCGTCACGGAAGACCGCTTCGAGCCCTCGGCCGCAGCTTCACGCTTCCGCGCGGGCGTCTTCGCGGGTGTACGCACGGACGGGGGGACGGACGGGTTGACCTGCAAAGATCCATTCCACCGGAAAGCGTTCGCCGGGCCCTCCACGAGTCCGTCACGGGTTCCGGCGAAGACCCGCGTGGGGAGGGTTGCAGGCTCTTCCGTGACCGGCTTCACGGACTCATCGGAGACGTTCTCGGCTGCCACTGCGGACACCTTCGCGGAAGCGGTGAGACGCATGCGGCGCGCGTCCGCGAGCTCCTCCAGGACCTCCGCCAGACGGCCTTCCGCGTCGACCCGCAGGCCGAGCATCTCTGCCGACAGGTGCCGCAGCAGCTCCTCGGGCAGGTCCACGCCGGTGCCTTCGTGCACGCCGTACGCGGCGTGCCAGGCCTCGTCCTCGGAGAGGAGTTCGTGCCCGGCGATCGCACGCAGCGTCTTCGCCGTCGCCCACACCTTCGGCAGCAGATCCTCGCGCTGCTTGCGGGTGGCCTTCACAGCCTTGCGCCGGGCTCGCTCGGCCTTCAGCCGCGCCCGGGCTTCCTGGTGCCGGCCGAGCTGGACCAGCTGCCAGACGGCGATCGGGATGATCGAGGACGCGGCCAGGACGGCGCCCAGGATGGTCCCGTACTTGTCGCCGCCGACCTGCTGGCCGTGCAGCCAGTTGATCCAGGCCGCCAGGCCCGCGAAGGTGTAGATCGCGATCCGGTACGGCCACGGCGAGCGGCCCTGCTGCATGGCCTTGGCCTCGCCGGCCGTGGCGGCCCACGCGGAGCACTCCAGCATCACCGGGAGCAGGGTGACCAGGAGATAGCCCACCCAGCCCATCTCGGTGAGGATGCCCGTGCCGGTCAGCGAGGCGGCCTGGGAGATGAGAGCCGGAACGATGCTGCACGCCATGACCGCCAGGGCGGCGGCCAGGTCGAGGTGTTCGGCCAGCCACGCCGGGGCGGCGTTGAGCCGGGCAGCAAAACGCTCGCGGGCCTCCTTGCGGCGCCGGGCCTTCTCCCGCCGCTTCTCCTTGTCGGCCGCTGCCTTCGCGGCCTGGTCGGCCTTCTCCTTCGCGAGCCTGGCGGCGGCCTCGGCCTCCTTGGCCTTGCGGACGCGCTCGGCCTCGCGGTCCTTGGCCTCCTGCTCGGCGGCGGCGCGCGCCTGCTCCTGGTCGAAGACCTGCTGCCGCTCCTCGCGGTCGAGACGGGCACGCAGTTCTTCGGCCAGGCGGTTCTGCTCGGCCTCGGCGGCGTTGTCCTCGCGGCGGGCGGTACGGAAGTCGGTGAGGCTCACGGGGTACCTCCTGTCGGGGTGGCCGCGTGCGGGGCGTAGCGGTACAGGGCCGTCACGAGGGCGATGACCAGGCAGACGCCGATGCGTTCGGCGACGCCGGGGGTGAGGCCGAGGAGCCAGGCGCCGCCGGCCACGGCCAGGGGGAGCTGGATCGCGCCGAGTTCGGCGAGGAGCCGGGTCAGGCGGGCGCGGATCTCGACGATGGGCGTGTGGCCGCGGCTGTCGAGGTAGGCGAGGCCGGCGACCGGGAGCGCGAGCAGTACGCGCTGCCACCAGGTCGCCTCCAGGCCCAGGAGCCAGCCGGCGCCGAAGAGGATGAAGGCGGTGATGGACCACGTCGTCACTAGGGCCTGGACCTTCAGGGGCAGGCTGCGCGGGGTGCTGGTGCTCATGCGACCTGCACCTCCCGCGCGGTGAAGACGAGCGCCGGCACCGACTTGCCCTTGCGGACGGAGGCCACGAGCGCGACGGTGACCGGGAAGGGGATGGAGGCGGGGCGGTCCGGGCGGGAGTCCGCGGGGACCGGGCCGAAGACGCGGTCGGTCTGTTGCGCCGCGGGCTCGCCGGCCAGCCGGCGGAGCAGCTCGGCGACGCGGGCGGCGGCCTTCGGGGCGCGCTCGGCGATGCGGAGGATCACGTCGGCCTGGAACTCCAGGCGCTTCGCCTGCTGTTCGGCCGACTCGTTCAGCGGGGCCAGCCAGTCGACCGCCGGTACGCCGGTCAGCAGCTGCAGCTGGTACAGGATCTCGACCTGTTCCAGACCCTGCGGGTGGGTCGTGCGGCTACTGGCTGCGAAGATGGTGTTCACGGGTCGTTCTCCTCAGACGTGGACGGCCTGTGCGCGGCTCTCCGGGTCTCTGCCAAGACCACCCGGAGGGCCGTTTTTGGCATGGCGGTGCCGTCGTTGAACGCACGGGTAGCCAAACCATGGGTAGCCCTTCCGGTACTCCCGGTTAGAGCTATCGGTAACGATGAGACCACCCCGACATGCCGCGCGTCAAGACTGACGCGCCATTAGAGATAGCTATATAGTGATGGCGTTGGATGCTTAGAAAGGCGGCCTGAATGCCCGTTTCGTACCGCGAGATCGCTGCTGCGCTCCGGCAGCAGATCTCCGATGGGCGGTATCAGCCGGGAGACAAGCTGCCCATGCTGACCGAGCTTCAGGAGCAGTACGGGGCTGGCTATCAGACCGTCCGCAGCGCCATCCAGCTGCTGGAGCAGGAAGGCCTGGTCGTCGCTGTCCGGCGGAGAGGGACGATCGTGCGTGAGCGTCCGGAGAAGCGACGAATCACGAGGTCTCGGCAGGTCTACCGGGACGAGAAGGGGTACTACTTCGATCCCGCCGCCCAGTCCTGGGTGGCGCTCGAAACGCCCACCGTGAGGTGGGGCGTGGTCCCTGTGGACCTTGCGGCCACCATGGGACTCAGCGTCGGCTCGGAGGTCCTCATCAGGGATCGGATCATGGGCGACCCGGACACCCGGGCCGCGATGCAGCTGGCGACCAGCTACCTGCCGGCCGACCTTGCCCGCGGCACACAGCTCGCCGAGAGCGACACCGGACCGGGCGGCATCTACGACCGGCTCGAAGAGCTCGAAGAGATGGGGCACGCCCCGCTCGCATGGAAGGAAGCGGTGTCCGCGCGGATGCCGTCCCCAGAGGAGGCGGAGGCGCTGGGCCTCCCGGCCGACGTCGGTGTCCCGCTGCTGCGGATCGTCCGCGTCACCAGGTCGTCGACGGGCCAGGTGGTAGAGGTCAACGACACCCGGATGTCGGCCGAGCTCTTCGAGATCGGCTACGACATCGAGCGCGATAGCAGTGCCCAGCTCGGCGCGGAATCCGCCCCGGCCTAGAGCCTAAGGAGAACTCAACATGAGCCGTTCACCGTAGAAAAAGATGACGGCCGCCCTGGTTGCACAGGACGGCCGTCGAAAGCGACTCCCCGCCGGCAAGCATCGGAGTCGTGGTTCAGCGCGGTGACCGCGCTGGGTGCCTGGACCATCAGGCCCGTCGGTCACCTACCCAACAGCATAGACAACGACTCCCGGGCAAGCCCAGACAGGCTTGCCCAGTGGCCTGAGTCACACAGTTGATCAGCTGATCCACGGCTCCCTGAACAAGGGACCGTATGTGTCACACCTGAACAAGGCCGCATCGGCGGCTGTACCTCGTCCATCCCACCGACCGCCCGGCCCGCCCGCGCCCTCTGCGGCCCAAACGGGCTTGCCCAGTGCCGGCCTGCCCACGCCACGCAGAAATGGGCAAGCCCGTCACCTGGGCCTTCCGAGCAGCGGGCAAGCCTTCGGGCAAGCCCGCATGTGGAGAGTTCACGGCACAACATCCACTAGGAGGTGTGCCGTGCACGTACCTGTGCCCATTGGGTCCGCAGCGATCCGTCCCACCGCCCTCGTCCCGGGAGGAGCGGTATGCGCCACGATCTGATCCCTCGGGTCGTCAGCGCGGCCGCCATCGACTGGATCAAGTTCGACGCCCTGCTCGCCCGCGATGGCAGTGTCGAACCTGTCGACAAGGCGCTCTACGCGGCCATCGCCTCCTTCGCCGACCAGGGCACCCGGGAAACCGACGATGCCCCGGACGCCGACGACATCCCCACCCGCAAGGTGCTCGCCCGCTGCATCGGGAGGTCGGTCGACACCGTGGACCGGTCCACGAAGCGGCTGGAGGACAAGGGGCTGCTGGAGGTCGAGCGTCGCCCGGACCCCAACAACCCTCGCGTGAACATCCCCAGCCTGTACCGGCTGCTCGACCACGAGCGGTGGGACGAGCGCGCCGCCGCCCGAGCCGAGAAGCGGCAGGCCGAGCGGGACGCGAGGGCTGCCCGAAAGACGAAGCAGCAGGCCAGCAGCCCCAAGAGGGGTGGCCGCATGGATGCGGCTACCCCTGATGAGGGGGTGGCCGCACTGGTGCGGCCAGGGGGGCCGCATGGACGCGGCCAGGGTGGCCGCACCAGTGCGGCGGTTCCTTCTTCTCTTAAAGAATCTCTCTCTCAAGAGGGGGGTGCGCTTGATGCGGCACCCGGTGAGGGTGGTGCTGTCGTGACGGAGAGAGAGACCTCGGCTGCGCCGGAAAACCACGGGGTGGTTCCCGCCCAGCGGACGGCAGACCAGGAAGCGGATCAGGTCGTCGCCGCCTACCGGGAGGCGCTCCGCAGGCCCATCACCAGCAAAGCCCTCGGTACGATCCGCTCCGCTGCCATCGACCTGCTGGCCGACGGCTTCCCCGCCTGGTGGCTGTGTGACCGGGTGCAGGAGATGGCCCCGCGTGGGTGGACCGATCTGCACAAGCACGCGGATCGCTCCACCGCGCCGACGGAGCGAAGTGCCTCTGTCGAGTGGTGCGGCGACTGCGGCCAGCATGACCGTAAGCGCTTCAACGACCAGTACGAATACGTGGACTGCTGGACATGCAGCCCGATCGCCCTTGCCGGAGTGGCCCAGTGAAGGAACTCGAACTCCCCGAGCAGCGGGGCGGCCTCGATGGTGCCGCCCCGCCGCACGACCTCGACGCCGAGATGGCGGTCCTCGGCGCGATGCTGATGTCCAGGGAAGCCATTGCCGAGGCCGTCGAAGTCCTAAAGCCGGAGCACTTCTACAAGCCAGCCCACGCCACGATCTTCGAGGCCACGGTCGGGATGTACCTGCGCGGCGAGGCCGCCGACCCCATCACGCTCTCCGCCCTGCTCACGCAGCGAGGCGAGAGCGCCCGGGTCGGCGGCAGCGCCTACCTGTTCACCTTGACCGGCTTCATGTTCGGAGTCGGCTCCGTCAGGTTCTACGCGGAGATCGTCCGCGAGACGTGGTCGGTACGGCAGGTCATCATCGCCACCCGCACCACCCTGAACACCGCTCTTCGCGGCGAAGGCACGGCCAGCGAGCTGATCGCCGCGCAGCAGCGGGCCCTGCTCTCGGCAGTCGACGAGGATGAGGACGACGGCCTGAGCCTGCTCGGGCCAGCGCTGGAGGACTTCCACGACGACTACGAGGCACGGGCGGCCAGCAGCGGCAAGCTCAGCGGGATCAGCACGGGCTTCACCGACCTCGACTCACTGACCGACGGTCTTCAGCCCGGGCAGCTGATCGTCGTTGCCGGCCGCCCGGCGATGGGCAAGTCGACCCTCGCCCAGGACTTCGTGCGGGCCTGTTCCCTGAGGGACCGGCAGCCTTCCGTGTTCTTCTCCCTGGAAATGGGTCGGCGCGAGATCACCCGGCGGGTGATCTCGGCACAGGCCAGGGTTCCGCTGCACCACATCAATCACGCGATCCTGCCGGACGAGCTCCGAGCCAAGGTCGACCGGGTCACGACGGAGCTGATGGACGCCCCGCTGTGGATCGACGACTCGGCCAACTTGAACCTGGTCACCATCACGGCCAAGGCCCGAAAGCTCCGAGAGCGCCAAGGGCTCAAGCTCATGGTCATCGACTACCTGCAGCTGATGCAGTCCGGCGCCGGGCGTCGTCCGGAGAGCCGACAGCAGGAGGTCTCCGACATCTCCAGGGCTCTGAAGATGCTCGCCAAGGAGCTGCAGATCCCGGTGGTGGCCCTGTCCCAGCTCAACCGCGGATCCGAGCACCGGACGGACAAGAAGCCGGTTGTCTCCGACCTGCGCGAGTCCGGCGCGATCGAGCAGGACGCGGACATGGTGATCCTCCTGCACCGCGAGGACGCCTACGAGAAGGAATCGCCGCGCGCCGGCGAAGCCGACCTCATCGTCGCCAAGCACCGCAACGGCCCGACAGCCACGATCACGACCGCGTTCCAGGGCCACTACTCGCGCTTCGTCGACATGGCCAGCACCTGAGGGGGACCACCACATGAACAGCAAGGAATTCTCCACCGGCCTCGCCGAGCTGCGGGCCGTACGCGACGAACTCAAGCCCCTGGAACGCGAGCTGACGCAGCTCCAGGCCAAGATCGGCAAGCTGCACGACAGCCGCGCCGAGAAGATCCGGCAGCTCGGCGAGTACGCGAAGGCCACGTCGGACCGGATCGCAACGGCCGCCGGCCTTTCCGTGATCGACATCGTGGCCCTAGTGCCCTCCCTGGCCCCTCAGAGCGCCTCTGAGGCGCCCGCGGGGCCGCCCGCGACCGAATCCGTCACCGTTGATCAGCTGGCCCCTCAGGCGCCCGCTGAGCCGATCAAGGAAATGGTCGCGCCGCCGTCGGAGGATGAACCGCGGCCCGCCGAGCCGGCCGGTGCTGTCGCCCGCCTCGACGCCGCGTCCACCGACACCGACACCGGCCGGGAGGAACCCGCCGGATCCGACCAGGCCGTAGCCGCACCGGCCCCCGCTGCCACCGGGTCGGGAGAGGCCGAGCGCGTCCTGCCCTCGATTCCCGAGGGCGGCGACGGAGACAGCTGGTTCCGCGCCGAGCCCGGTCTCGCGTCGAAGCGGCCGAACTTCAAGCAGGCCGCACGCGCGATGGCCTTCCTCGACGCTGCGACCGGCGTCCTGGTGTGGCAGGGCGGCACGGTCCGCCTCGACCTCGGCCAGGCCTCGGTGGCGGAGATCCTCACCGCCGTGTATGCGGAGGCCCCGGCCACCGTCGAGCGGATCTACGTCACCGCGGGCGACCCGTGGCACCGGGGCAGCGAGCGGCACGAGTTCCTGAAGGACGCCGTCGCCGCCTGGTTGAACGGTCCGCTCCCGGAGGGCTGGACGGTGGAGTCCTCCCGGGGCAAGGACCGCCAGGCCGGGCACCTGGTCCACCCCCGCAACCCGGTCGGACGCTGGCAGCGCGGCGACCAGCACACCGAAATCCGCTCGGTCGGCGAGTGGTTCGACCCCGAGGGCGCTGACCCGGCAACGGTGCGCGCGGCTTTCGTCGAGTTGTGGAAGGCGCTGCGGCCGCTCTTCGAGGACGTGGTCCTCATGGGCTCGCCGTCGCAGACCGGCCGGGACCTGTGGTCGCGCACCATTCCGACCAAGGCCGGCGCACGGTGGGCAGACGGCTTCCCCGTCATGTCGCAGGAGATCCGCGGGCTGCTCCACGCCACCGCCGGTCAGGGCCGGACCGAGCTGATCACGCCGCCGCGCGTGCCGGAGCGGGTGCCCGGCTGGTACGAGGTTGACAGGACTTTCGCGTACGCCAAGCACACCTGGGCGTCCGGTGTCGGCATCCCGCGGCGGATCACCGCCTCGGCCTTCGCCGCCATGACCGAGAAGGAGCAGAACAACGCGATGTTCGCGCCGTCGCACTGGCAGGTGCGGGTGACGATCCCGAAAGGCTGGAGCCACGTCGGGCTGCTCCCGGCACCGGCGCCCGGGGAGCGGTCCTGGCACTACCCGTACGAGGGCGGCCACACCTTCGTCACCTGGGCGGGTGGCGCCGAGGTCAACCTCGCACTGCGTAACCCGATCGCACCGTGGCGGATCGAGATCCTCGATGGCCTGCTGTGGGAGTCCGGTGACCCGCTCAAGAGCTGGAGCACCAAGCTGCGCGAGGCCTGGCAGTCCCTGCGTGCCACCGCCGAACTGCACGGCGACGAGCAGCAGAAGCAGGCATGCCATCTGGCCTCCCGCGCGGTGCGCAGCATCCTGCTGTACGGCATCGGCACGTTCGCGCAGCGCCCCCGGATCACGACCGGCTCCCTGGAGCTGGGCGCCGGCGGCGCGGTACCCGACCTGCCGGACGGTGCGCGGCTGACCGGCATCACGGACACCCACGTCACCTGGGAGCGCAACCAGGGGTTCGCGCGGGACCAGTACGCCCACCCGGAGTGGGCGGCCGGGGTGTGGTCGGCGGCCCGGGCCGCGCTGCTGTCGGTGAGCACCAGCTCGAAGGACCCCGCGACCGGGAAGCCGTTGAAGGCCGGTGCGCTGCACCTCCCGGCCGGGAGCATCCTGGCGTTCCGGACCGACGCCATCTACACCTCGGCCTCGGCTGCGGCGGATTGGCCGTACGGCGGTGAGCCGGGCGACTACCTGCTCAAGGGCCGCATGCCCTGGGAGCAGACCACGCCGCGCACCGACGAGGAGTTCTACACCCTGCAAGGGCTGGGCCGTCAGGCCTACGAATCGGAGGGCATGTGAGCAGCGCCGACGTGGCCTGGGGCGGGCAGTGGGAGCACCCGGCCTGTGGTGCCTCGGGAGAGGCTATGTGGGAGGACGAGGCGACCGTCGACTCCGGGCACGACTGCGGCCGGGAGGGAGCGGTGGTGTGGAGCGCGGAGTGGCGGTGCCACGGCTGCGGTGACGAGGGCGACGACCAGTTCGAGGACGACAGCCCGGTGTACGCCGACCACGAGTGTGAAGACGAGGACGAGGAGGCGGCAGCGTGACACCGCGCAGGAGGAAGCCGGCGGGCGGCCGGGGCGCGCAGCGCAACGAAGCCGCCCGGCTTACCGACGAGCTGGCGCGGGCCGGGTTCAGTCGGAAGCAGGTCGGTGAGATCCTCGGCCGCAACCCCAGCCTGGTCTCGCAGTTCTTCACGAAGAACAAGGGCGCGTCGATGGTGGAGGCGCTGCGGGCCGTGGTCCAGGAGGTGCAAGCCGGCGGCCCACGGGACCTCGCGAGCCTGAAGGCCCTGGCCGCTGGACATGTTCAGCCGCGGCTGAACCGCGAGGGCTACAAGGCCCGTGTGCGCGGGAAGACGCGGGTGCGGGCGGAGCGGACGGTCAAGGACGCCAAGGGCAAGCCGGTCATCGGCGCCGACGGGAAGCCGGTCAGGGCCTGGTCCTCGTCCCTGGCCAAGGCCGGAAAGCAGCACATCGCCTCCGGTGCCGGTCGGCTGAGGCCTGTGGTCGACGACGCGGCCGCCAACGGCGGGAAGATCGCCTTCACCGTCCGGGCCCGCAAGGGCTCCTTCAAGCACGACGCCGGCCGCCGGGCCGACTCCCCCGGTGTCCGGCGCAACGTCGTCCAGCGCCGTGATGGGACCGAGGAGCGGGCCTACGCGGACAACCGCGGCGGGCCGGGCTCGGGCGAGGAGGGGTTCGACGGCGCCGAGTTCAAGGCCTTGGTCGACGCGGCCGGCGGGGACGTCGCGGCTGCCGTGCAGAAGTGGCTCGTCGACAACGACCGGATCGATCCCGGTACGCCGATTGTCGGTCTGGAGATCCGCGCCTGGAAGCCCTAGCTAGGGTGGCCGCATGGTGAAGTGGCGGGACGGGAGCGGGCAGTTGCGGAGCGGCCCGGTGGAGGTGGAGCTGGAAGTGGCCGCCTCCTACCGGGCCCGGACGCGGGGGCTGCTCGGGCGGGACGGGATCGCGGGGGCCCTGCTGCTTACTCCGGCCGGCAGCGTGCACACCTTCCGCATGCGGTTTGCCATCGACGTCGCCTTCCTGGACCGGCGTCACCGCGTCATCGCGATGACCACCATGCCTCCCAACCGCCTGGGCCTCCCGCGGTTCCGCTCCCGCCACGTCCTGGAGGCCGAGGCCGGCGCCATGGCCGCCTGGGGCCTGCGCGTCGGCAGCGTGGTGGAGCTGCAGCAGGGTCCTGCGCAGGTGGACACCCTCTAGCCAGGTGTGGAGGTGTGGCGGCCAGGGGGCCGTTGCCCGGGGCCATCCACCCACAAGTATGCATTCTCTTGAAATGCATTCACTCAAGATGCATACTCGTGGTGGCGGTGCACTCGCACCGCACAGACCACAGAGACCGGCATGACCGACGGACTCCCAGACTGAACCGCAAACTCCCCCGCGAGCCCTGCCGAAACGGAGCAGCCGATGACCGACCTCCCGCCTCCCTTCGACACCGCCTACAACAACGCCCCCCACGTCCAGGAGGAGACCGAGGAGCTCATCCGCCTGCGACGCGCGGGCCGGATCAGCGACAGGGACTGGCTGCTGCGCCACGCGGCCCTCACCGACCGGCAGACCCCGAGCGCCGACCCCGCCGACGGCAAGGTGCAGACCGCACTCCAGAGGAGCGTCGACAAACTCATCGCCTTCGACACCGCGAACGGCACGACGGCCGGCCCCCTCGCTACCGACGACCCCGCCTGGGCGGCCGATCCTCGCGGCTACGTCCGCCAGGAGTACGCGATCTGGGCCACCGGGAACCTGCGGCCGTGACCGCAGGAAACATCCCGACCATCAGGTGCGACTACACCGGCGAGACCGGGGCCGGCGACGGAGACGCCGAGTGCGACCGCGAATGGTTCACTCCGGTCCCGATGCCCCACCACCGGGCCCTCCGCGCCTGGCTGTGGGCACGCGGATGGCGCAGGCTGCGCGACGGCCGCGACCTCTGCCCCGACCACGCCCACCGCTCCTCCATCCCGACCGCCTCCCGGCCCCAGGGCCCGGAACCCGAGAGCAAGGCGAGCCCATGACCGACACCCCCACCGCTCCCCCGCCGCTGCGGCCCCACCAGAGCGAGGCCCTGGCCCGCGCGGTCGAGGAACTCACCCCCCTCTCCCCCGCCGGGCCCCCGGTCACCGGCCTGCGCACCCAGGTCATCATGGCCACGGGCAGCGGCAAGACGCTCGTCGCCGTACGCGCCGCCGAACAGGTCGGCGGGGACCGCGTCCTGGTCCTGGTCCCCTCCCTGGACCTCCTCGACCAGACGGCCCGCGCCTGGCGGGGCGGCGGCCGCACCGGCGCCTTCGTCGGCGTCTCCTCCCTCGACGACCACGAAACCGGCTTCCCGCACACCACCGACCCGCACGCCCTGGTCCAGCTCACCGCCCACGACCGCCGTGTCACCGTCTTCGCTACGTACGCCTCCCTCGGCAACGGAATCCTGGAGGCTGCGCACGAATCGGGCCTTCCCGCCTGGGGATTGATCGTGGTGGACGAGGCGCACCGCACCAGCGGCCGGGCGGGCAAGCCCTGGGCAGTGGTCCACGACAACGCCCGGATCCCGGCCGCCGCGCGCCTCTACATGACTGCCACCCCCCGCATCTGGGCCGCCGGCGACGGTGACGAGGAGGACGGCGAGCTCGTCGCGTCCATGACCGACGACCCCGACGGGCTCTTCGGCCGCGTCGCCTATCACCTGCCGCTGGAGACCGCGATCGAGCGGGGCATCGTCGCGCCGTACCAGGTCGTGGTCGTGGACGTGCAGGACCACCAGCTCAACGCCGCGATGCTGGCCGCCGATGAAGGCTCCGACGCGGTGCGCGGCCTGCGGCTCGGCGCGCTCCAGGCGGCCACCCTTAAGGCCGCCGAGGAAGAGGGCCTGCGCCGCGTGCTCTCCTTCCACCAGCGGGTCTCCGAGGCGGAGGCCTTCGCCGCCGGCCTGCCCGACAAGGCCCGCGAACTCCACCGCCAGGGCGGCGGAACGGCCTTCTCCGAGGACGCTGCCGTGTGGGCGCAGTGGCTGCACGGCGAGCACAAGCCGGCCCACCGGCGCCGTGTCCTGACCCAGTTCGCGGCCGGCCTGACAAACAGCGGGCAGGACTCGCGGCTCTCGCTCATCGCCAGCGTGAAGGTCCTCGGCGAAGGCGTCGACACCCAGGAATGCGACGGTGTCGTCTTCTGCGACGTCCGCGGCTCAATGCCGGACCTGGTCCAGGCGGTCGGCCGCGCGCTGCGCATGCACCCCGGCGAAGGAAAGATCGCCACCCTCGTCGTTCCGGCTTTCCTCGCCACCGGCGAGAGCTCCGAGACCATGCTCACCTCCCCCGCGTACGCGGGCCTGGCCAAGCTCCTCGCCGCGCTGCGCGCCCACGACACCCGCATCGAGCAGCTGACCGACCCGGGCGCATCGACCCCCGCACGCACCGGCAACCCCGGCCCCGTACCCGCCGGCCAGGACCCTACCCGGGACGACGAACAGGCCACGGTGAGCGCGCCGGCCCGCGAGCTCCTGCGGTTCTCACAGCCGCGCGACGCGAACCAGCTGGCCAGCTTCGTGCAGCTGCGGGTCCTCAACCCTGAGCGGGTCCAGTGGCGCCGGGGTATCCAGGCCGCCCAGCGGTACCTCGCCGAGCACGACAACCTCCGCGTCGCGTACTCCTTTCACACCCCCGACCACTGGTCCCCCGCCGGCTTCCCGCTCGGCGTCTGGATCGCCGACTGCCGCCGCCACCACAAGGCCGGCTCCCTCGACGCCGACCGGATCGTGCAGCTGGAGAAACTCGGCATGCTCTGGAACGCCTTCGACGCCCGCTTCGACGAAGGCCTTGCCGCGGCCGCCGCCTGGGCTGCCGCCTCCGGCGTCGGCCTCGCCGCCCCCGTGGACGCGGAATTCGACGGGTACGCGGTGGGCCGCTGGCTGAAGAACCAGCGCGCAGCGGCCCGCCGGGCGAAGGCCCCGCTCGCCCCCGAGCGCCGCACAGCCCTCGCGGAGATCGACCCGGGCTGGTGCCCCGAGTGGACCATCGACTGGCAGCGGGCCTTCCGCCTCGCCCAGCGCCATGTGGGCGCCGGGGGCACGCTCCCCGACGGTCCCGGACTCCTCGTCGAGGACGGTGAGGACCTCGGCCGCTGGGCCGCCGCGCAGCGCCAGGGGTTCGGGAAGCTGACGGGGGAGCAGCAGGCGATCCTCGCCGCGCTCGGCGTCACGCCGGCCCCCGTGCCCGCCAAGCGGACCCGTGAGGAGATGTGGGCGCACAACCTGAGGGCAGCAGCCCAGTACCGCGCTCGCGTCGGCGACCTTGAGGTACCGCGCGGCCACAGCGAGGAAGTCGACGGCGAGGCCGTGCGGCTCGGGGCGTGGATCAGCCAGCAGCGGGTCAAAGCCGGGCAGCTGTCCGTCCAGCGCGTCGAGGAGTTGTCGGCCCTGGGCATGCGCTGGTCGTAGAAGAGCGCCCGCGAGTCCGACGGACG
The DNA here is from genome assembly GCF_052114405.1 of Streptomyces sp. M-16. NCBI lineage: Bacteria > Bacillati > Actinomycetota > Actinomycetes > Kitasatosporales > Streptomycetaceae > Streptomyces > Streptomyces sp. M-16. Next base: position 76,877 of record NZ_JBFRER010000047.1, read on the forward strand.
GGCATACCCCCGTGCTGCTCGTTGCTGGGGGAGCTCCCCAATTGGGGAGCTCCCCCAGCAACGCCCACATGATCCCCGGGCAGCAGACACACTCTTGCCCTCGGCGTCAGCACCCCGGCTCGTTTAGGTGAATGCGAGTAAACGCCGGGCTAACGAGTCGACGGGCCGGTAGCGTGATTCCTCGTCAGCACGACGTCTATCCACGTCTGTTGTAAGGGAAGGCCTATGGACATCCAGCTCACGATCAAGAATGTGACGCCCGAGGCGTACGGCGACCTGAAGGAGTTCCTCGCGAAGCACGCCGAGCGCGTCACCCTCGACACCATGTGGACCCCGGAGCGGGCGGAGCGGTACTACCGGCAGCTCCCCGACCGCGCGAGGAAGATCGTCCGGGAGGCGGCCGTCCGAGACGGCTACGTATCCGCCGACGACCTGCGCGACACCGAGGACAGCAGCCTCCGAGGACACAGCGCTGCGCTCAAGCAAGTCCTCGAACGAGGAGAGCGCAAGGGATGGTGGCCGCCCGAGATGCCGGCCCCCATCCAGCCGCAGGGCAAGGGCTTCGGCAAGGTCGACGGCTACCGGATGCCCGACGACCTGGTGGGCGTCTTCTTCACGGCGATCAAGAAGGTAAGCGACCAGACGGCCGCCGCGACCATCGCGACGGGACAGGAGTGAGCATGGACCAGACCCAGATCGAGAACGCCGGCACGGATGGCGGGCTGCTTCGCGTCACCTTGTGGTTCCCCCCGCGCTGGAAGGACCACTCCGACGTCGATTGGAACGAGAACAACGACATCCCCTGGACTTTCCGCCACGTCCCCCGCGAAGGCGAGCAGCTGTTCTGGCAGGACTCCCACCGCTTCGAGGTGGTAGGAGTCATGCACAAGGCCGGGGACTATGCCGAGCCGACCATCCACCTGCGCGTGGATCCCACCACCGAGGCCGACCGGCAGCACCTCCGCGCGCTGGGCGGCCTGTGCCTGAGGGATCGGCTGATCCTGGCCCGCGCCAGTGGAACCTCCTGGGACTCCCTGGCCGAGGATTACGAACTCCTCCCGTCCAGCCTCCTGCGGTACGTGCGCGTCCAGAAGGAGCTCGCTGACGACCGCGACCTGGTCACCGAGATCGTCGAGGGAGGCGGAGGCGGCGTCGACATCAGCGACCTCGACCGGGCCGCAGTGCTCGCCGCGCTGTGGAACCACCTCCGGCCGAGCTACCGGGGCCGGGATGAGCCCCTGGCCATCGACGAGGCCTCAAGCGTGCTTGCCGAGCGCGCCGGGCGCATCAGCACGCTCCACGGCCGGCACCTCCAAGTGGTACTGAGCGGGGACCGGTTCAACCCCTGGCTGTACGACCAGAACGCCTCGAACGGGGATCTCGAAGAACGCGGCCATGTGACAGCGCAGGCCGTGATCGAGCACCTGCGCGCCACCGGCTCCGTGGTCGGCGCCTCGCCCCTCACCAAGTAGAGGCTGAGTCCCCTCGGCGACGAGCACCGCCGCCGAGGAGGATCCGGACGGGCAGAGGCTCCGCGCCGCCCGACTGCACTACGGATTGCGCACTGGGCAAGCCTCCGGGCTCGCCCCTTCGAGTGCTGGGCAAGCCTTTGGGCAAGCCCGGCTGAGCAGTGTGGGCGGAGACCTCACCAACCGGTGGGAGGCAGCCGCCGCCAGCAGTTCGGATGCGGGTGGGGCGCCAGTACCTGCTCCAGGAAGGCCGGCCATGACCCGCCGTCGGTATCCGACCCGCTCCGCTCCACGACGACCAGGACGGGCACGTCGCCCTGTCCACCGCCGGAAGAGAGGGCAGGGCCTGGACACCGCCGGCCTCCTGGGGGCGGCCGCGCTCGCGTCCGTCCTCGTTCCGCAGGCCAGGCAGTGGCTCGCACTCCACGGCTCCCGCATCGCCGCTGTCGCCCTCGCTGCCCTGACCGCTGGAGCGCTGATCCTGCTCCTCATGAAGGCCGGACGACGCGGGGCCTCTGCCTGGGCTGCGCGGCGCCGCCGGCCGGAGAACTGGGACATCCGCTTCCTGGACGCCCTGCACCACACCGAGTTCGAGGAAGCCGTACGGGACCTGATGCGCCGCGACGGCGCCCACGATTCCGTACGGGTGGGTGGCGCCGGCGACAACGGCGCCGACGTCAAGGGGACCGATCCCGCGGGCCGACGCTGGGTCATCCAATGCAAGCACCGCCGCGACGGAGCAGCTGGGGCCGCCGTCGGCACACCGGACCTTCACGTGCTCAACGGGACCGGCCGACCCGTCCACGGTGGTGACGTCGTCGTGCTCGTCACCAACGGCCGGTTCAGCGCTCCGGCGGAGGCGTTCGCCCGGAGCCAGCGGTTGCACCTGGTAGACCGGGGCCTCCTGAGCGACTGGGCAAGTGGCTCGGCTCCCCTGTGGGAGCTCCTCCCTCATCTGCCGGCGCCACGGCGCAATCGCCCGCCGCAGGGTAACCGAGCCCGCTCCTGACCGCTCAGCCTGTGAAGTCGGCCCGTCTTGTAGGTCAGGCGAGACTTCGCAGATTGCCGAATTTCGGGCAAAGGCCACGCCGGAACGGCTGCTCCGAGCAGCCGATTTCGGCTGCTCCGAGCAGCCGCGACCCCGAAGAGCGGGGCCAGGTCAACGGTGGGACCCTGGCCCCGATCTGGGTTGGCTGGTAGGTGTTCTGACAACTCCTCACAAGACGGCCCGCAGGGCAGACGCACCCCGTGCAGCAACACGGAATCCTGTCCCACAGCCGCAGGCTGATGTAGTGATCTCGCTGTGCCCGATATCGTCGGGACATGCTCATCGCGAACGTGTCCCCCCGTACGGGCGGCAAGACGACGAATTCAGGCTGGTTCGCGCACGCCCTCGTGGAGGCGCAGCGCGACTACAAGCCGGTCGGGTTCGACGCCGACCACTCCCAGCAGTTCCACGCATGGAGTGAGACTGGCGACTTCCCCTTCGAGGTGAAGCCTGCCGCTTCAGCGAAGTTCCACACCGAGCACGTCGTCCCGGCCGAGATGATCGGCATCGTCGACTGCGGCCACACCGAGAACCACCCGGACATCACCAACAGCGTTCTCCGAGTGGCCGATCTCGTGATTCTCCACATGGCTCCGACTAAGGCGGACTTCGATCGGATCATCGATCCCCCGGACAAGACCAAGATCGGCGACATCATCGCGATGAGCGCTGCCCTGCGCTCCGACCGCACTCCCCCGCCCACCTGGGTCCTGCTCAACCGCACGGTATCCGGCGCCAGCTCCACCGGCCTCTACCGCGACATGATGGAGGACGAGGGGTGGAACGTCCTCACGACGGTCATTCCCCGCTCCGAGGCGCTCGCGCAGTCGGTCAGCTACCCCATCAGCGGGGCCAGCAAGGGACCGTTCGGATCGTTGGTCACGGAACTTGAGGACAGGGGTCTCCTGAAGTGAGCAAGTCGCACACGCAGCGGCTCCGGGAAGAGCAAGAACGTCGCCGAAAGGCACGCGAGGCACGCGACGCGGCAGCCGAGACGGCGGGCAAGCCCGAGACCGGGGACGGTGCCACGGTCGCGCTGGCCGCCCCGTCCGATACGCCGGCGCCACCTGTTGCACAGCGTCCGCAGCCGTTCACGCCTGACCTCCTGCCGTCGACCGAGGCAGTCGAAGCGTCAGGGGAGCTCTCTGCGGACGAATTGGACGAGCTGGACCGTTGCGAGCGGGCGTTCGCCAATGCGGACCAGGCCCAGTGGATGCGGGGAGTGGCGCTGCACGCGGTGCGAGACCGCAGGCTTTATCGCCATGGGGGTCGCACTTGGCCGCAGTACTGCGAAGAGATCGGCCTGAGCGAGTCCGACGCCAACCGCATGATCCAGGAGTACCCGCTGGCCCGGGCGATCGCCCAAATTTGGGTGAGCCCGAAGATGGTGCCGGCGTCTCACGTTCGAGCCCTGCTTGAGCTGGTGCCGACCTTCGACCTGGAACCCACCGCGCAGGGCTACGTGAGATTGCGGGTCTGGGCGCAGGAGAACGGCCACCGGGTCACCGCTGCAGACCTCGCTGCGATGACCAAGCAGTCCGCGCTCGCGGCGCCTGCGTACGAGACGCCCCTGCCGGTGGCCGAGTTCCAGGCCCAACGGAGAGCGATCGCTGCCCCCGTTCCACCCCAGCCTGGCCCGCCCCCCGGCGATGCCGTCGGCCCCGCTCCCACCCCCGCCCCCGAAGGTCGCCCAAATTTGGGTGACCCGACGGTTGCCTCTGGCTCTGCGGCCCACCCAAATTTGGGTGACCCGGCTGCCTCGGACCCCGCGCCTTCGGACGCCAGCGCCGATGAACTCGTGGACGCTGAACTCGTGGACGATGGGCCGGCGCGAGAGCTCTCCGCAGCACTTGACCGCTTGCGGCAAGACATCGACAACACCCTGATCGGTGCTCCGCCGGAGACGCTCAAAGCCATCGCTGCCTCAGCCAACGCGATCAGTACAGCAGCCCAGGAAGCTCTGACCGGCGTACCAGAGTCACCCAAATTTGGGTGACCGGTCACCTGCGGCCAGGGGCAGCGCACCATACCCCTGCGGGGGCGGTGGGGCACCAGCCCACCAGGTCCCGGAGTCACCCAAATTTGGGTGGCCGCAACCGATGGGGCGGATCTCAAAGAGGGTCCGCCCTATCGGCATGCCAGGGCACTGATCACTTTTCGTTGACGATCGGGCCTTCGCCGCCTCCGAATCGGCCTAACGGTCGGTGGCCCATGAGAGTGTGAAGCCTGCTCAGGGGATGAAGTTCTGATGGAGGAGGGGCGGCACCAGTGACCGCGGGGAAGACGGCGAAGCCGATGGAACTGACTAGGACGCACCGCATCCTGATCTCGGTCGTGGTCGTCGGCGCCGTGATCATCGCGGGAATCGGCTTCGCCGGCTCCTACGCCGCGGTGCGCGCGCTCGCCGTCAAAAAGGGCTTCGGCGACTTCTCCCTGGTGTTCCCCATCGGCATCGACGCAGGCATTTGCGTCCTCCTGGCGCTCGACCTCCTGCTGACCTGGATCCGCATCCCGTTCCCCCTCCTGCGTCAGACTGCATGGCTGCTCACCGCCGCGACGATCGCTTTCAACGGTGCCGCCGCCTGGCCCGACCCGCTCGGCGTCGGCATGCACGCCGTCATCCCGGTTCTCTTCGTCGTCACCGTCGAGGCGGCACGGCACGCCGTAGGCCGAATCGCGGACATCACGGCCGACCGGCACATGGAGGGCGTTCGCATCACCCGCTGGCTCTTGTCCCCGGTGCCCACGTTCAAGCTGTGGCGCCGGATGAAGTTGTGGGAGCTGAGGTCGTACGAGCAGGCGGTCGGCATGGAGCAGGACCGTCTGATCTACCAGGCCCGGCTCCAGGCCCGGTACGGGCGTGCGTGGCGCCGCAAGGCGCCGGTGGAGGCGTTGATGCCGCTGCGGCTGGCCCGTATCGGCGTACCGCTCGCACAGACCGCTTCCGCGGGACTGACCGCAGCCGGCCTGAGTCCGGTCCTGCTCTCTCGCCCCGAGCCCGAGCCTGCACCCGTACCCGTACCCGAGCCGGAGCCGGAGCTTGTGGCCGCGGCCCAGGTTTCCGAACTGCCGCCGGCCGCCCAGCCCATCCTCGCGGAGACCCCCGCCCTGGCTCCGGTGCCGGAAGCGGAATCGGCGGTCGAGCCCGCAGCCGCGACTCCCGACACCTGGGAGGAAGTACCCGAGCCCGCCCTCGTCGACCTGGCCCAGGCCGCGCAGGCCTTCGTGGCGCAGTACGGCTCGGTCCCGTCCGCGGAGCAGTTCGCGGCGTACCTCGCGCGGGATTACGGCCTGACCGACCAGGACACCGGCGGCCTTCTTCCCGATGTCCTGCTGGAGCCGGTGCTCGCCGAGCTCCGGGCCGCGGAGCTCGAAGCGGCCGCGCAGGCAGCCTCCGTAGCGGGGGTCGAGGAGCCGGTGACCGACGCGCCCGCTGCCCCGGCGTCGGTCCATGAGGAGCAGTTGCCCGCAGGGGAGCCGCACCCCTTCTTCGGGGAACAGGGCGGCCTCCGCAGCCTGTCGGAACTGCCGGTCGAGTCAGCGCGACTGCCCGCCGGAGCGGTCCCCGCGCCGACGGCCTCGGTGACCGATTCCAGCCCGGCCGTTCCTGCGGGCCGTTCCTTCGAGCAGCCCGTCCTCGCGGCGCCAGCGGGCGCGAACGGACAGGACTGGATGGCCGAGGTGACCGCGTCCGGTGAGGCGACCGCCCGGGTTCCGAGGCAGCAGACCGACGACGCGGCGACCGACGACGATTCGCTTCCGAGCGAAATCAAGCAAGTCGTCGCGTGGCTCATCGAAGCCGAAACCACCAACACGCGGCTCTCGGGGGCCGAGGTCGGCCGACGCCTGGGGGTCTCGCCCAAGACCGGTCAGCGCCGCGTGCTCGACGCGCAGAAGCACCTGGACGAGCAGCGCCGGCAGCAGGGCCGCGCGCACCTTCGCTCCGTCGGCAGCAGCTGACCGACCCTCCCTGGGGCCGCGGTGACCGGTCATCGGTCACCGCCGCCGACCGCTGCCGGCAGCACTCGTACGCTGACCGATCGGCGCGTGACCGATGCCGTGACCGATCCGGTGACCGATGGCCGGACCGCCCGTGACCGATGCCGGGCCCGCTGACCGATGACCGATCCGGGCCCCATCGGTCACCGGTCATGACCGATCCGCAGTGACCGGTCACCCGTCTGCCGCGCCCGTCGCGGCTACCTCCTGGGCAAGCCTGCGTGCCCGTATCCGAGGCTTGCCCAACCCCCCACCAGGCTTGCCCAGAGTTGCATGGACCGGTCACGAGGAGGCTTGCCCAACCCCCCACCAGGCTTGCCCAATCGGTCACGGGAGGCTTGCCCAGCCAGAGGGCAAGCCTCCCATCTGCGCTTTTAGGGCTGCGGGCAAGCCTTCGGGCAAGCCGGTCTGAGGAGAGTTCACGGCACGAGATCCGAAAGGAGACGTGCCGTGCACGACGCTTCGCACCCCGCCGCCGGCGGCGGGTACTTCGACCGGCTGGACGCCGACTGGGCCGCGCTGTGCGCGGACCCCGCGGTGCGCCAGGCGGTGACCGACTGGGTGACCGATGGCCGCCTGACCGACGACATCGCCGCCGTGACCGATTCCTGGTCCGGCTCCCTGACGCCCGAGCAGCTCCTGGCCGCGCTCCGCCCGACGGCCGACGGCGTGACCGATGAGCTGACCGACGCCGTCCTGCGGGCACTCCTCCAGCGCGCCGCCGGCCGTGACCGATCGGCCGTCCTCGCCGGCCGCGTCATCGTCCAGGCGATGCTCCCCGCTGTCCTCCGCATCACCCGCGGCCAGGTCCGCGCGACCGGCGGCCGCACTCGCGACGCGGTCGGTCACGTGACCGTGGCCGCCCTCTACGAAGTGGCCCGCGCCGGCCGCATCCACCTCCGCCCCGGCCGGCCCGCCGCCAACCTGACGCTCGACACCCTGCGCCGGGTCCTGGCCGAGCTCGCTGCCGAGCAGCGCCCGGCGGGGGAGGACCTCGCGGCCGCGGAGCACCTCGCCGACCGGGCGCCGGGCCCGTACGAGATCGCCCGCGCCCGTACGGTGCGCGCGGCCGCCGCGGAAGCCGGCCTGCACGCCGGTCCGGCCGGCGACGCCGCGAGTGCCCCGGCCCGGCTGGAGCTCCTGGAGCTCCTCCTCGACGCGGTGCGCGACGGCGCTCTGTCGACCACGGACGCCCAGGCGCTGGCCTGGCACCACATCAGCGGCGGCATCCCGGACGCCGAGGCCGCCGCCCGCGCCGGCACCACTGCCGGCGCCTGGCAGCGCCGTCGCTCGCGGGCCCTGGCCCGCCTCACAGCATCCCTCCAGCCCGAGGCCGCGGCATGAACCGGACCACCGCCCCGGCCACCGTCCGCACCCCCCTTTGGAGATGCGTCTTGACCACACCCGCCGCCGCGACGTCGCTGGACGCGGACGAGGAGCGCGTCACCCGCGCCCAGCGTCTGCTCGTCCACCTCGGCGCCGCCCTCGTCGCCCGCCCCTTCGACACCGGCACCCACGAGAAGCTCCGCGCCTTCCTCGACGAGGACGCCGAACCGGTCCTCGCCTCGCTGGCCGCACTCAGCCGGCGACCGGAAGCGGAACTCCGCAGCCGGATCGCGGAGCTGGCCGGCCACACCCTGCGCTCGGCCGGAGGAGCGGCATGAGCCCCGTCCTCACCGGCCGCCGTAGGCCGGCCGCACCGGCCGACCCGCAGACACCGCCGGCTGTCCAGGAGACCGAGGCCGTCCATGAGGCCGGATGGGTCGGCGGCTGGTCGACCGGCGCCCAGGCCAACTCGGCCGCGCTGATCCGCTGGACCGTCTGGGGCCTGATCGCGCTCGGCCCCCTGCTGGGCGCGCTCGCCTACCTCTCGGTGCCCGCCACGTCCGCGGCTCCGGCGCCGAAGACAGCCCCGTCCGCCCCGTCCGCGAGCGGCGGCCAGGGCGCGGCCGGCTTCGCCAGCCTCTTCGTCGCCGCCTACCTGTCTGCCGGGCGCGGCGACGAGCCCAAGCTCGCCGCCTACTACCCGCCGGCCGCCAGCATGCAGCTCGACGGCGTCTCCGGCCAGCACCGGGGCGAGCAGCTGACCGTCGTCCGGCTGCGCCAGACAGACACCTCCGTCTGGGCGGTCACGGTCGCGGCCCGCGTCACCGGCGCACAGCCCACGGCCACGCCCTCCACGCAACCGGGCGCCTCCCCGAGCCAGTCGGCCGCGACCGACCCGGTGCGCTACTTCCAGGTGCCCGTGGCCACCGCGCCCGGCGCCGGGGGAGCGACCGCGTACACCGCGCTCGCGCTGCCGGCCGAGGTCGCCGCACCCGAGCGGGCCAAGACCCCGGAGCTGGTCTACGGCGCGATGCGCCCGGCGCTGCCGACCGATCCGCGCACCCAGGCGGTCACCAGCTTCCTGTCCGCCTATCTCACGAAGGCCGGCGCTGAGCTCGACCGCTACCTCGCCCCCGGCACGCGCCTGGCCGCGCCGTCCCCGGCCCCGTACTCGGGTGTCGCGGTGGACCAGTTCGCCGTCGAGGGCGAGACCGGTGGCGAGCCGGTGGTCTCGGTCCCCGGCGACGGCACCTCGCTGCGCCTGCTCGTCACCCTCCGGGCGACCGGCCAGGACGGGGTGCGGCTCCCGCTCACCTACGCCCTGACCCTCAAGGCCCGCGCCGGCCGCTGGGAGATCGCCAGCCTCGACGGCGCCCCCGCCCTGACCTCACCGACTCCGGCCCCGGCCGCCTCCGGCGCCCCGGTTCCGGCACCCACCCCCACCGCATAAGAGGAGCACCGTCATGCACGACACCGTCACGCTGGCCGCGGGCTGGATCCAGACCGGCACCGGCCTCGGCACCGACATCAAGGGCCTCATCTTCGATGTGGCCATCCCGGCCCTGTGCGGGATCTTCGTCGTGGTCGTGGGCTGGAAGACCAAGGCACCCGGCCCGACGATCATGGCCGTCATCTTCGCGGCGATCGTCTGGGGCCTGTCCGCCAACATGGGCGCCCTCAAGAACAAGACCACCGAGGACATCGTCCAGTACCAGGGCGGCCCCAACGCCGCCCGGAGTGACCAGTGACCGAGGCCGCCGCCCATGGCGGCGAGGTGGACTTCGAGCTGATCGGCCGCTGCTACACCAAGGCCCGGCGCGCGCCGCTGGTCCACGGGGTGATCCGGGACGTCAACGGCGGCCGGGGGATCCGGCTGCCCGGCGGCCCCTACACCCTGACCCAGCTGGGCGGGATCGTCGCCACCGTCGCCGCCCTGATCCTGACCCGCCCCGTGTGGGGCGGCAACGGCTGGCTCGACGTCGCAGCCCTCCTGGTCCTCCCCGCCGTGGTCGCGTTCGTGCTCCGCCACCTCCACATCGACGGACGCAACCCCGCGGCCGCCCTGCTGAGCATCGCCCTGATGCTGGCCGCGCCCCGGCGCGGCCAGCTCCGCGGCCGCACCTACCGGCCGGCCCGCCCCACCCGCGGCGACACCCGCATCCACCTCCCCGCCGACGAACCGTCCGCCGGCGCCCCGCCGAGCGATACCGCCCCCGCACCCGAGCCACGCCCCAGGCCGGCCCGCCACCAGCCTCCGGCACCCGCCGCCCAGCCGCCGACACCCGCCGGGCCCTCCGCGCCCGCCGCGCATGCCGCGCCGGTGGCCTCGGGGGTGCAGGCCCTGCTCGCCCGCCGCGCCCCCACCACTCGTACCTGATTGGAGAACTGACGATGCGCCTGCCGATCCGGCACGTCCAGAGCAACTTGATCTTCACCACTCACGGCACCGTCTGGGCCGTCTGGCGCGTCGCCGCGACCAACTACTCCCACGCCCCCGCCGCCGTGAAGCGCCGCCGTCTCAAGGCCTTGGAGGGCCTGTTCAAGGCGATGACCGGCGAGCCGATGCTCATGTCGCTGTGCCCGCAGATCGACCCGACCGCCGTGGTGCGCGCCATGGTCGACGACATCGACCTGGAGCGCGCGCCCCGTTACGAGAGCCTGGGGCACGCGGTCCTGGACCAGCTGGAGACGATGGAGCTGACGGGCCGCACCGACTGGCTCGCGCTCCCGCTGCCCCCGCTGTCGCAGAAGGACGCGGTGATGTCCGCGTTCCGGGCGGCGCGGGCGGAAGTCTCCCTTCAGCTCGGCCTGATGCCCGCCCTCGTCACCGACGCGGAGGTACAGCGGCGCCTGGAGCAGGCCCAGCGGATCCAGGCCCAGTGGCCGACCGGCGTCTCGATGCGCCCTGCCTCCGAGGCGGAGATCCTGTGGATCTACGGCCACTCCGCGCGGCGCGGGCTCGCCGAACCGTTCCTCCCGGACGGCACCGAGACCCCGGTCCGCGGCCGGGGCCGGAACGTCGCGGCGCTGGGGGAGATCCTCGTCGGCGAGGGCGGCGCCGACTTCAACACCGGCGCCGCGCTGCCGGCCAACCCCTTCACACGGCGCTTCCTCCAGGTCTCCAGCGAGTGGGGCGACTCCTACCAGGCACTCCTGGCGTTGAGCGAGATGCCCGAGGCCTTCGCCCTCCCAGGCGCGGCCTACCTTCAGCAGCTCGACGACCTGGCCTACCCCGTCGACTGGACCGCCCGCCTGGTCATCGTCCCCGGCTCGAAGGCCGAGCCGAAGGTCCGCAAGCGCGCCCGTCACCTCAAGGCCCAGGCCGCCGAGTACGAGGGCGACCCGGCGGGCCCGCCGGCCGCCGTCGCCCGCAACCAGGCCGACAACGAGGAGTACCACGAGAGGCTCACCGCGAACCGGCGCGAGGTGGAGATCCGCGCCATGGTCACCCTCGCCGTCTGGGGCAACAGCCCCGACGACGCCATGGACCGGGCCGCAGCTCTCGCTTCCGACTTCGGGTCCACCGACTACACCTTCTCCCGGCCCGCCGGCGAACAGGCCAGCCTGTGGCAGGCGATGCTGCCCGGCTGCCGCACCCCCCGCGTCATGGCCGGCTACGCGCAGATCCTCCTCGCACGCGACTTCGCGATGGCCATGCCCTGGTGCGGCTCCCAGCTCGGCGACGAGCGCGGCGGCCTCTACGGCCTCCAGGTCGCCTCCGGCGGCGCCCGCCCCGTACTGATCGACCCCGCCCGCGGCCCCCGCGAGAACGCCTCCGCCTCAATGGCCTGGCTCGGCGAGCTCGGCGCCGGCAAGTCGGTGGGCATGAAGAGCGCCGTCTACAACGTCCTCGCCCGAGGCCACCAGCTCGGCCGGCCCGGCAGCCGCGGCCGCGCCGTCATCGTCGACCGCACCACCGACCAGGAATGGGCCCGCTTCGCGAAGGCATGCCCCGGCACCACCCAGCTCATCCGCATCGACCACACCGCCGAGGTCTCCCTCGACCCGCTGCGCCTCTACAGGGAGAGCAGCCCCGAGGTCGCGGCCCGCTTCACCGAGTCCTTCCTCACCCTGCTGCTCGGGGTGCGGCCGATGGACCTCGAAGGCGTCGCCCTTTCCGAGGCCGTCCAGGCCGTCCTGGCCCGGCCTGAGCCGTCGATGCGCGCCCTGATGGACGAGCTCACCGCACGCGGCGCCGGGGACGCGGCCGCTCACGGCCTGGCCCGCAAGCTCGCCTCGGTCGCCCGCAAGGACCTGGCGAGGGTCGTCTTCGACGAGACGCTGCCGGTCGTCGACACCCACCGCGCGGACTCCGTCGTCTTCCTGGTGTCCTCGCTCGCCCTGCCGAAGAAGTCCGAGCTGGCCTCCGAGCACCGGATCCAGCGCCTGGAGTTCGAGAAGGTCCTGGGCCGGGCGCTGATGTACCTGATCGCCGCCGTCTCCCGCGAGACCGCGATGCGCTCGCGGGACGAGTTCGCGGTCACCGTCTTCGACGAGTGCTGGTGGCTCACCTCCAGCGACGAGGGCCTGGAGCTGCTCCTGGAGCTGCTGCGCGACGGCCGCAAGCGCAACGCGGCCGCGTACGTCGGCAGCCACGACGCCGACGACATCGGCCCTGCCGACAGCGAGAAGGGAATGATCGTCCGCGGCCTCATCCCGCACCGCTTCGTCTTCCGCCAGACCAGCCGCCCCCTGGCCGCGCGCAGCCTCGAATTCCTCGGCGTGGACTCCACCGACACCGACCTCCTGGACCTGGTGACCGGCGGCCTCTCCCCGCTCGGCCTGCCCGAGGACCAGCGCCGGGCCCGCGCGGGCGAGTGCCTCTACCGCGACCTGGCCAGCCGCATCGGCCTCATGCGCGTCCTCATCCCCCGCGACCGGGCGATCGAGCGCGTCATCCACACCACCCCGACCAGCCAGCAGGCGGCAGCATGAGAACCCTTCGCGCCCCCTGGGGGCGGCTGCGCCTGCTCGGAACAGCCCGCCTGCGCCTCGCCCTGCTCGCGGCGGCGCTCGCCGCCACCGCCTTCACCATGCTCACCTCGCTGCCAGCCCTCGCCGAGCCGAGCCCGTCCGCACCCCCGGCGCCCACCAGCCCGCCGGCGACGAACCCGCTGGGACCGCCCACAGCCGGTACGCGTACGCCCACCCCGGAGGAGCTCGCCGAGATCGAGAAGATCCTCGCCGACCTCAACAAGCGGTTCACCGACGGCATGCAGGAAGCCTTCCTCAAGGCGGAGGAGGAGCGGCTGCGCAAGTTGCTGCCGGACGAGGGCGGCGTCCTGGCCGTCTTCAACGTCACCGACGAGCGGAACCTGCCGATCTCGGCGTACACCGTCAAGAGCGACACCGGCGGGCTGATGGACTGGGACCTCGGGATCCAGAACCTGCTCACCGAGCTGCCCTTCATGATCACCAAATGGGTCATCGCGTTCTGCTGCTGGCTCATGGTCTGGGCCCTCGGCTTCGGCCTGGCCAAGCTGCTCCTGACACCGGTGCTGTCGGTCGCCAACTCGCTTCACACGCAGGTCATCCTGCAGATGGGGCTGCCGTCCCTGTTCATGTCGGTGTGCGCCCTGATCGCCGTCGTCCGCATCTTCTTCGGGGACCGGGCCAAGGGGTGGGGGGACGCGGCCCTGTCCCTCCTGATCGCCGGGCTCACCGCCACGCTGCTGTCCTCGCCCCCGCAGGTCCTGCTGGGCGAGCAGGACGGCGCCATCGCCGCAGCCCGCGGCCTGGCCCTCGAAGTCGCCGACATCATCCTCGACGCCAACCCCGGTCAAAAGGAGAAGGCCCCCGACGAAGAGGACTCGGCCAGCAGCCGGGCGCTCTCCCGCCCGCTGACCAACGCGCTGACCGACGCATTCATCGTCAAGCCGGCCATGCTGCTCCAGTACGGCCGCGTCTTCGAAGGCGAGTGCGCGAAGAAGTACAGCGACACCAAGATCTCGCAGCTCGCCTACGAGCGGGCCATGAACCAGCAGTACGAGCGTCTGAAGAAGTTCAACAGCTACCGGGCCTGGATCGACCCCACCGGCGCGCAGATCACCGAATGGACCATGCCCCTGGCCAAGCAGTGGGCCCTGGACCACTTCGGCAACCCGCCGATGGAGCAGTTCGAGAAGGACTGCGTCAAGGGCGACGTGCAGGCGGCGAAGCGGGCCTCGATGGACAAGGTCGGCGGCGCGATCTTTCTCCTCGTCGCCGCGCTGATCGTCACCGTCCTGATCGCCGGTCTCGCGGGCAGCTTTCTTGTCGCACAGTGCCGCATCGCCTGGGACGCAATCCGGGCCGAACCCGCTCTCGTGGCCGGGCTGATGCCCGGCGCCGGCCGCGGCTACCTGTGGGACTGGGCGGCCTCCGTCCTGCACTCCCTCGGGCAGCTCCTCGCATCCATCATCGGTCTCGCCGTCCTCATCCTGATCGTCCAGGCGGTCCTCGACCCCGTGCAGCAGGACTGGGGCAATGAGCTCACCCTGCGCTTCCTCGCCGTGGACATCGTGTGCATCGGCGCGATCAAGAAGCGCAAGGCGCTCACGGTCAAGTCCAAGCAGGCTGCGGCCAAGTGGCGCGACAAGATGTCCTCCGGTCGGATCGGCGGGACCAACGGCAGCGCCCTGGCCCCGTCCTCCACCCCGGTGGCGAAGAATCAGTCGATCGCCCGCAAGGTCACCCGCGGCGCGGTCCGCACCGCGATGGTCGGCGTCTCCCTCGCCTCGGGCAATCCGATCGCCGCCCTCGGCTACGCCACGAGCTCCAGCGTCAGCACCGTCGCCCTGATGAACCGCATCCAGTCCGGGGCCAACGGCGGCCGCCGCCCGGCCCGGCCCGCAGGCCAGCCCCAGCCCCAGCCCCAGCCCCAGCCGGGCAACCCTGGCAACCCGGGGCAGACACCGCCCGTCCCGCCGCAGAACCCGCCCGCGCAGCCGCCCAACCCGCCCGGCTCCCCGGCGAACCAGCTCCCTGGCGGCCCGGCGCACAACCTCGCCACCAGCAGCAGCCAGGCGGTCACCGTTCCGAACCAGCTGCCGGGCGGTCCGATGTACCAGCGCGCCGGCACCAGCGGCAGCCAGGCGACCACCACGCCGAATCAGCCCAGCCCCCCGGCCACGCAGGCCACCAGGCGCCACCAGCCCCGCCACCAGGTCCCGACCCAGCCGGCGGTCTCGCCGCGCCAGCAGCAGCTCCGGCAGCGTCTGGACCGTGGCACCCCACGGCAGCCCGGCCCGCGCCGCGTTCCGACCGCGGCCCCGCGGCGGCCTAGTGACGCGTCCCTTACCCGTAACGAGGAGCGGGAGTTGAACATCCGCCGCCGTCGGCAGCGCCGCTCATGAAGAAGAAGTTCAAGGGGTGGCTGGCCGGCGTCGCCGGGCTGCTCGGCCTGGCGCTCGTTTTGCTGGCCGCCGTCGCAGCCCACGTGGCAGGCCTCGGCCAGAGCGAGGCCGAGGCCGCCGCGGCGGCAGCCAGCTGCCCGGCCGGCGGCCAGCCCGGCCTCGACCCGGACACTGCCGAGATAGCCCGCAAGGTCAAGGAGATGCTCGCCGGGAGCGGCGACGTGAACGTGCCCGGCCTCGACGAGCCCAAGAAGCAGATCCCCAACGCGAAGGTGATCGTCGCGACCGGCATCCAGAAGCGGGTGCCGGCCCGGGGCCAGGTCGTCGCCCTGGCCACCGCTCTCCAGGAGTCCACCCTGATCAACCTCTACCACGGCGACCGCGACTCGCTCGGCCTGTTCCAGCAGCGGCCCTCCCAGGGCTGGGGCACCCGCGAGGAGATCATGGACCCCGTCTACTCCTCCACCAAGTTCTACGACGGGTTGGTGAAGATAAAGGACTGGGAGCAGATGCCCGTCACCGTGGCCGCGCAGAAGGTCCAGCGGTCCGGGTTCCCCGAGGCGTACGCCAAGCACGAGCCCCTCGCGACCGCCCTCCAGCAGGCCATCGCCCCCACCCTCGGCGCCGCTCCCGCCGGCCCGATGCCGGGACAGCCCGGCCTCGGCGGCGGCTTCGGCCCGGGGCGGTGCGCCGGCCAGGGCAGCGGCAACGTGGACTTCGGGAACATCCCGCCCGGCTCCCTGCCGGAGGGCTACCAGATCCCGGCCACCGCGCCGCCGCAGGTGCAGACCGCCATCCGCTGGGCGCTGGGCCAGCTCGGCACCATGTACCAGTGGGGCGGCAGCTGCACCAACGCCCACGGCCCCAACCCGTCCGAGCGGTGCGACTGCTCCTCCCTGACCCAGCGCGCGTACGGGGTGGCCGGCAAGGAGATCACCCGCACCACCTACACCCAGATCAACGACGGCCACGTGGTCCCCGCCAGCGCCATCCAGCCGGGCGACCTGCTCTTCGCCGTCGGCTCCGCCTCCCGCCCCGAACACGTCGCCATGGCGATCGGCTACGGATACGTCGTGCACGCACCCAAGCCGGGCCGCGTGGTGGAGGTCGCCCCTCAGGCCCACCTGGGCCCGATCCTGCTGGTCGTGCGCGTCGTCTGATGAAACGGCGGTGCCCGCCCCGGATATCCGCGGGGCGGGCACCGGGCGGCGCGGGTCAGCGCTGGATGGTCACGCAGGGCCGCTCGCTGCGGTGCTCGAACCGCGAACAGATCCGGTCTCCGTGCCGGTAGGACGTGTTCACCTTCCAGGCGACGACCTCGAACTTGTGCCCGCCGTACTCCACCGACTCGGTGGCCTTCCAGGCCCCCACGGTCTGGATGCGCTTGCCGCCCCGAAGCAGGAAGGTCTCGGCCCGGGCGCCCGGGTACCAGCCGTCCAGGGTGGCCCGTACTTCCTTCACCTTCAGGCCTTCGCCGATCACGCCGACACCCACCGGGCCCTTGCCGGCCCCACCGCTCGCGAACGCCGGAGCCGTCCCGACCAGCACCAGCGCGGCCGCAGTCATGTAGATCGCTTTCCTCATGACGAGATCAACGGCGCCGACACCGTGAAGGGCACTCGCCAGTCCCGGCCGAACCCGCCAGCCCCCTAAATCGTCAAGGGATGGCAAAGCATTCAGGCGCGGTGTCTGGATCGGCCGCGAGTTCTTACTTGGTCCAGGTGAAGGAGTTCTTCCCACCGACCTGGAGGCACCGTGCACCACTCCACCCCGTCCCGGCCGACCTCGGTCCGGCCGACATGAGCCTCCCGGACCTGCCGGTTGACGAGCTCCTCGCCCAGCTCCAGGCCGTCCTGAGCGCGGCCGCGCCCTACCTCGTCGCCGCTGGCGTTCTCGGGGCGGCGGTCTGGGTGTGGTGGACGATCCGGCGCGCGGCGCTCGTCCGGGAAGCGCTCGCCGACCGGGTCCAGGTCGAGGTGATCCCGACCAGCACCTTCGACCCCGGTGAGGGCGAAGTCGGCCGCTGGGCCCGCCAGCTCGGGCGCGTGCACTACGCCGCCGACGGTGTCCCGGCCCGCGGATCGGCGGTGCGCCTGCGGTACACCGCCGTGGAGGGAAAGATGCGCTGCTACATCGAGGGCCCGGCCGCTGCGGCCGCGATCCTGAACATGCCCGGCTTCGCCGAGGTCGAGGTCCGCACCCAGCACGGCCAGGCCGACATCCGACCCGTCCGCTTCAACGGCCGGGGAGGAACGCCGTGACCGCCGTCGTCTCCCTCGCCAAGCCGGCGCACGTGACCACCGAGCCGGCGAGCGCGCGCCGGTACGTGCAGCGCGCCGAACTCACCCTGGGCCTGCCCGACTACAAGGCCCTGGCCTCCCTCGGCCTGAGCCCCGACCCGCTCCAGCAACTGGCCGCGGCCATGGCCTCCGTGCGTACCGAGGACGGGGAGCAGGCCGAGGCGGTCTTCGACCTCGTCCCCGTCTCCGAACAGCGCCTGGCCCGCCGCCGACGTCGCCTGATGGCCCGAGCCGCCCGCCGGGGCCCGTCCGCGTACGGCGAGCGCCTCACCGGCGGCCTCGGCGGAGGCGGCTTCTGGGGATCGGCGACCTCCGCCTGGTCCGGCGGTGCCGGCGCTTCCAACCGGTCCGAGCGGATCCCGCGGCAGACCGACCTGCGCGACGGCGTCGGCAAGCTCGAACCGTCCGCCGGGGCGGTGTTCGCCGTGCAGATCCTGCTACGTACCGAGGCCGCCCACCCGCAGCTGGCCCTGGCCCGGATGCACCAGCTGATCGCCGCGCTGTCGATGACCTCGGGGGAGAACTACCTCAAGGCCCGCCGGCCCCGACGATGGGCGATCGGCAAGTTCGAGCGCCGGTTCGCGAGCGGGGAGTTCGCCCCCCATCGCCGGCAGTGGCTGACGGTGCCCGAGCTGGCCGGCTGGCTCAAGCCACCGACGGTGAAATGCACAGCCTCCAGCGTGGTCCGCACCGGCGGCCTGGTCCCGCCCGCCCCAGCCGACCTTCCCGTCTACACCGGGCAGCACGACCTGATCCCGCTCGGCGCCGTGGTCTACCCCGACGGCCGCGAACGGATCGCAGCCGCCCGGGTGCAGGACCTCCTCTTCGGCCTCCAGCTCGGCAAGTCCGGCCACGGCAAGACCGAAGAAGCCCTCGTGCAGTGCATCGCGATGGCCCACTCCGGCTACGGCTGCTGGTTCCTCGACCCTCACGGCGAGGGCTGGGCCCGCGCGAAGCCCTACCTCGCGCACCCGGAGATCCTCGACCGGCTCTGGGAGATCAACCTGGCCAAGGCCGGTCCGGACCAGCCCGTCGTCTCCTGGAACCCCCTGTCGATGGAGGGCCGCACCCTCTCCGACGTCCAGGACATCGTCCGCTCCGTCACCGAAGGCATCGCCGCAGCGCAGGACTGGGGCGACAACGCGCCCCGCGCCCGGACCATCCTCGCCCGCGCCTCCCAGGCCTTGGCCCTGCTCAACCTCCAGGCCGTCCAGGCCGGGCACCCCGAGGCGCAGTGCACCCTCTTCCAGCTGCGCACCTGGCTCACCGACGAGGACTGGCGCGAGGGGCTCCTGCGCAAACTCCCGGACCGCGTCCGCGCGTACTGGGAGACCACCTTCCCCAAGCTGGGCCCGGACGCGGTGCCGACCGTCACCTACGCCATCGACCGACTCGACACCAGCCAGAGCCTCCAGGGCTTCTTCGGCAGCCCCCGCTCCGCGTACGACGTCCGGCACGCCATGGACACCGGCAAGGTCGTCTTCGTCTGCCCGTCCGGCAGCGAGAGCGACGCCCTGGTCAGCTGCCTGCTCATTCACGACCTGCACCGCGCCGGCCTCTCCCGGCAGGACACCCCGCGCGAGCAGCGGAAGACGTTCTGGGCATGGGGTGACGAGCTCACCGCCCTCGACTCCTCCAGCAAGGGGTTCCTCGCCGCCATCGCCGAGCAGCTGCGCAAGTACGAGGTCCGCTTCATCGGCATGACCCAGATGGCGCTCCGGCTCTCCGCCATCACCCGCCAGGCCCTCCTGCAAAACCAGTCCTGGCTCAGCACCTGCGCCGCCGACTACGACGAGGCCGCCTTCGTCGCCAAGAGGTGGAACGGGCACGTCAGTCCGGAGACGATCACCGAGCTCCCGAAGTACCACTACGTGATGTCCGTGAACCTCAACGGCGCCCGGACCACGCCCTTCCGGGTCCGCGGCCTGCCCGTGGACGAGATCTTCGCGCACTACGACAACCCGTCCGGCGTCCCCGCCCTCGACCAGGCGATCGACAGCAACCTCAACCGCCGCCCCCTCGGCGACATCCTCGCCGACCTGGAAGAGCTCGACGCCGTCGTCCTCGCCCACCACACCGGCCGGCGCCCCGGCGGCCCGAGCACCGGCGACCCCACCAGCGTCATCGACTAGAAGAAGGCGAGCACCCCATGCCCTACCCGCACTCCGCCCCCACCGGGCTGGGCCAGGTCGCCCAGCAGGCCGCCCAGGTCCTCTACCAGCACCGTCTCGTCTCCACGATGCAGCTTCACCGGCTCGTCACCCCGCACCACACCCGCTCCGAGTTCCTGCGCCGCCAGCTTCATACCCTGCGCCAGGCCGGCTTCGCCGAGGCCGTAGGACGGCGCAGCGCCGGCCAGACCCAGCTGCTGTGGTGGCTGACGGAGAAGGGGGCACAGTCCGTCGAGGCCGTGGGCCTGATCCAGCCGCGCGCGTACCGGATGAGCCAGGAGGCCGCGCTCGGCCCGCTCCAGGAGCACACCCTCGCGGTCGTCGAGACCGGAGCGGCGTTCGTCGAGCACGCGCGCCGCCTCGGCCACGAGTGCGGTCCCCTGGACTGGTCGCCCGAGATCGCCCACTACTACCGCGACGAAGCCCGACCCGGGGAGGAGCTGTGCCTCGTCCCGGACGCCGTCCTCAACTACGTCCACAGCGCGGGCAAGCAGCGCACCCTGCTCACGTTCTTCGTGGAGGTCGACCGCACCCAGATGACGATCGCCCGCCTCGCGCAGAAACTGCACGCGTACGCCGCCTACCACCAGTACGCGCCCCAGCCCCAGACGGCCAAGGGAACCCGCGGGCCCCGGCGCCAGGCCGCGATGCCGGCCTGGCGTTACCGGTACCCGGTCTTCCCCCGGCTCCTGCTCGTGCTGACGGGAGCCTCCGAGGACCGCCTCGCCCGACGGATCGCCGACCTGCGCAGTCTCGCCGCCAGCGACCCCGCGCTCGCCTCCACCGCACTGCGGGCCGGCGTCACCACCCTCGACCAGCTCCGCACCCACGGCCCCTTCGAGCCCGTCTTCACACCGGTCCTCGGCCCGGCCGAACCGGTGGACGCCTGGATCCGCAGCCCGGTCGCGGCAGCGGCTTGAAACACACAAGCGGGGCGGGAGGCCTATGCCTCCCGCCCCGCTCAACGTTTCCTGCGGACCCAGTGTGATGAACCGCCGTACCGAGTACCTCAACGGCACGACCTGCAGACCTAACCCGTGATCCTATGGAGGGGAACCACGACCTCTCGGCCGGTTGCCCTCTCCCCGAGACGGAAGAACTTCACCTGACCCTCCTTGTGGGTGAACTCCAGCCAACCGTCCGCTTCGAGCTCCCGGCGCGCCTTCGAGAAGTGCGGTGCGGGCACGCCGGCCATCTCAGCCAGCTCAGCCGCAGTCTTCTCGACGGAAGTCTCCAGGCCCCCCAGGATCGCGTACCTCAGCAGCACGTTCTGCTTCAGGTGCGGCAGTGCGCTTATGCGCTGCGCGAGCGCTTCGAGCTCCGGGTACAGATGGCGAGGCATTGGTCTTCTCCTTCTTGGTAGCGGGTCGCCCCGGCACGGTCGGCAGGTGGTAGGCGGCAGCTTCCTGCGCCTGTTCCTCCCCTGAAAGGCTGGAGATGATGTGCGGGCTCGCGCGGTACTTGATGGTCCGCCCGACTCGCTCGGCCACCAGCAGGCACTTGTGCTCTGCCAGCATCTTCGCGATCCGCCGAGTGGCCTGGGGCGTCAGACCCAGGTGATCCGCAGCTTCGTTCGCCGTGGCCCCACCCTTCTCGAAGGCCTTGATACCGCAGAAGAGAAACACCCTGATCGCATCGCCTGTGAGGCCGGACTCCTTGCTCAGCATCTCCATGACCCGCGGGATGGAGAACTGACCATGTCGGCCGCCCATGTTGTACGAGATGCGACGAGGCGGCGGTGGGTCCACTGGCTCCAGCAACTCATACACCTCCCCGGTGGCCCGGTTGAACACATCGCGGGCCCCGCGCACTTCTCTTGGCACTACCGACCCCTGACCTGTGCTGTATGAACGCGCCGATCTTACGGCAGACGACATGTCGGCAACGGTAACTGAGCGAACCCGGCGATTCGTTCCCTGACTACTGGCGACATGTCGTCCTGGGTCAGGGAGAGAACCTCATGGTTCCCGTGACGCCCTGAAGGTCGGATCAAGCGCAGTCTCATGACGCCTAACACAACCGAAGGAACCCTCGGGTTCGTTCGATGTCGCGCTACGACATGATGCACTGCGACATCTATCGGCATCCTAAGATGCCGATATGGAACCCTGGGATGCCGATATTGGCATCCCAGGGTTCGCTTTCTAGGAGCGTTTTCGCAGGTCAGAGGGGTGCGGGGGCTGCGCCCTCTATACGTATTGGGAAGGAACGCCAACTACGGAGTCGACCCGCTCTCTCCTCCTGGAGCCTTCCCGCAGTCACGGCCGCCGTGCACCAACAGCGAGGCGGAGCTGTCCCCCTAAGCCCGCCGGTGTATCGGACCTTCGGCCCGATACCGGGGGACCAGCCCCCCGGACCCCCCGCCAGCGCCCAGGCCGCGCTGGACCGGCCGTAGCGCGGGGGCCAGCCCCCGGACCCCCTGGCAAGGGCTACGCCCCTGCACCCCACACCGGGGGCTCCTCGCCCCCGGACCCCCCGCCAGCGCCTTTCGGCTGCGCTGGACCAGCCACTGCCGCCTGCCCTGCGCGGGCTCCCTAACGGTCGCCCACGCACCGCTCCGGGCCCCAGGGGGCCCTCCACTGGGCAGTTGCCCCTGAGGGAAGTGGCTGGTGTCGTCCAGGGTTGCGAAGTTGGTGACGGTCAGCCGTCGAGGAGTGCGGCGACATACTGCTTGCTGTGATGGGCTGAGGACCGGGTGGGAGCTCAAGTAGTCGGCAAGGTGAACGTTCAAGCAGCAGTCGGACCCGGGCTGATCGGTGTATATGGAGTCAGGTGGTCGGCCTGGGTCGGCAGGAGTCAATCCGAACGAAGAACGACAGTGCGAGCAGCGGGGGCGGCCGGAGTGCTACGCCCGCCCCGCGTGCGCGTCGCGGTGGTCGGCGTCCGGGTGGCGTATGTCTCGGAGTCGTCGTGGTAGGTCTGCTCCAACCCAGACGGTTGCGGCTGTTTCCAGTCATTCCGATTACATATTGAGCCATCCTGCTATCCAAATCTGAAGTGCAGATGAGTCGACATTTTGAGTTGCCGGCAAGGGGTGAGGTCTGAGGGTTTCACTTGTTGACGTCTCGCCCGTCGGACTGAATTCCGAGAAGGTCCCGCGACAGTGTGGAAACGTCCGGTTTGCACCGTCCGCGTGGCCGTGAACTGCACTAACGGCTTTCGATGTTGGCCGCCTCTGCGTAACGTATGGGAACAGTCCGGTCGCTTGTGACGGTTGTGGTCCAAGCCGCGCGAAAACAGGTCCGCAAAGGTCTGCACCGGGCGCGATGGCTTTCTACGGAGAGGCAGCGGTACCCATGGCACGACTCGATCAGCTTGGCCGGAACAGCAGCCGGGCAATCCCTGCATTTCTAGCGCTCTGCGCGGTCCTCACCGCAGGCTGCACCTCGTCGAAGGGGACCGGTGATGAGAAGAGCCAGTCCCCGGCCCCCTCGGTCTCCGCTGCGGCAAGTAAGTCGGCTTCGCTGGACCCTGCCGAGGCTGCGAAGGCCGAAGCGATTTCTACGTATCAGTCGTACTGGACAGAACTTCCGAAGGCCTACGCGGTGCCCGCCATCGAGGGCACCGAGCTGCAGCGGTACACCGCGGCCGAGGCACTGGCGAAGGCGCAAGCAGGTGTGGCCAACCTCAAGACGCTCGGTCAGATCATGACCGGAGCTCCTGTGCTCACGAATCCGACGGTCACGGCCGCTGAGCTCGACAAGAAGACCCCCAACGTGACCATCTCGGCCTGCCTCGACGTCTTGCCGTGGAAGGTCATCCAGAAGGACACCGGCAAGCCGGCACCGCTGCCCTCAACCAGGGCAACCAAATACGTGGTCGTGGCTCTTGTCGAGCGCTGGGAGGACGGCTGGAAGGTCCTCAAGAGCACTCCTCACGGGGACCAGCCGTGCTAGCGCGCAGAAGCTTGGTCCCGGTCCTCGCCCTGTCTGCATTGCTCTCCACCCCTATGGCCATGGCCAATCCGGGGGATCCGCCGTGCCCGGACGAGTACGTCTGCACCGGCGTCGGGCTGCCTGAGGACCCGGGTGGCACCCGCCCAGGCACTGGCGGCGGAACTGGTGGAGGAGGAGCCGGCGGCGATATCGGTGGAGGGAACAGCCGCTACACCTGTACCTACGCCCTGGCTGACCCGCAGCCGTCGGACGACAGCTCGCTGTGGGGGTCTGGCGGTCATCAGCCTGGTGTTTCGATGTATATCGAGGACTGCCTCGACAACGAGACAGGCCTGCATGACGTGAAGAATATTTTCACCTCGGCGGCGCCCGGCGGCGGAGGTCCGGTGATCGACCCCGCAGTGGTGGCGCGGCAGGCAGTATCCAAGATGCGGCTGCGCGCGCCCGCGATCGGCATCACGCCGAAGCCGGGCGGCAAGGGCGTGGTCGGCATGCCCGTTTACATGTGGACCGAGACCGGCCCCGAGACGTACGGCCCGAATGTGGCTTCGGCGTCGGTCGGTCCGGTGTCGGTGACGGCGACCGCCAAGGTGTCGAAGATCGTGTGGAACATGGGCGACGGCCACACCGTGACCTGCACGAGTGCCGGCACCCCCTACAAGCCGGAGTACGGCAAGCAGCCGTCCCCGGACTGCGGTCACCGCTACGACAAGCCGTCCTCCACCACCAGCTCCGGCACCTACCACGTCACCGCGACATCCACCTGGTCGATCGACTGGCAGGTCACCGGCGGCGCCCAAGGCGGCCAGCTGACCGAGATCCGCACCAGCGCCGTGGACATCAACGTCGCCGAGGTCCAGGTCCTCAACTAGTACGCACTGCTTGCACTTCCCCGAGAGGCAGTACCCGAATGGAATCCCCCGCCGCCCCGCCGGTGCCGCGTCCAGCCGGCCCCCGCACTGAACTCCCCATCACCACCGCGGCGCCTGTGAAGAAACAGCGTCGGTACGCCGCGGCTGCCCTGAGCACTGTGCTGGCCGTCGCGGCCGCCCTCGGCGCGGCCGCCGCCGTGACCGCCGTGGGCGACCGCACGAAGGTCCTGGCCATCGCGAATGACGTCCCGGCCGGGCAGCCGCTGACGGACGCGGATGTCATCGTGGCGGAGGTCTCGGCGGACGCGGCCCTGACCCCGATGCCCGCCACCGACCGCGCGAGCGTCGTGGGCAAGCGCCCCGCCGTCGACCTGCGCAAGGGCAGCCTGCTCGTCGCAGCCCAGCTCCAGCCCGGCACCGGCCTCGGTGACGACAAGCAGCAGGTCGGCGTGCAGGTCAAGCGCGGCCAGGCCCCCGCCGGTTCCCTTGTGCCCGGCGACAAGGTCCTCGCGGTCACCGTACCGGGTCAGGGCGAGCAGCCCACAGGTAAGGACGGCGCCGAGGCCCCGCCCACGTCGGTCAAGGCGGTCGTGGTCTCGGTCAGTCGGCCCGACGCGTCCGGCGCCGTCGTCGTCAACCTCGCGGTCGCGTCCTCGGACGGGCCCCTCCTGGCCACCCGCGCATCCTCCGGCCGGATCGCGTTGGTCCGCGACGTGCGGAGCGGATCGTGACCGTTACCGCGCTGGTGAGCGCGAAGTCGTCCGGTGTGACCACCAGCGCCCTCGCCATGACCCTGTCCTCCACGCGCCCCTCGCTGCTGGCCGAGTGCGACCCGGCCGGCGGCACCCTGCGCGCCGGGTTCTTCCAGGCCCAGATCACCGCCGGGACCGGCCTCTACCACCTCGCCGTCGCCGAGCGCGCTGGCGAGGACGCCCTCGCTCGGGCCTTCGCCGACCACCTGGTCCGCCTCGACGCCTCCGGAAACCGCCAGGTCCTACCTGGCCTGACCGATCCCGCCCAGGCTCCCGCCCTCGAACGGAGCTGGCCCGCCCTGGCCCAGGTCATGCGGGTGCTGTCCGACGAAGGCGGCTACGACGTCGTCATCGACGCCGGCCGCCTGGCCCTGGAGTCCGGCCGTCTCCACTCCACCCTCACCCCCGCACCGCTCCTCCACGGTGCGGACCTGGTGCTGCTCGTCGTACGCGCCACCGACCAGTCCCTGGCTCTGGCCCGGCACATGACCGAACCGCTGCGCAACGAGCTCACCGACCGCGGCACCGGCGCCGACGCCCTGGGCGTCCTCCTCATCGAGGACGGACCCCGCCGCGCCCACGAGGTCTCCGAGGCGCTGCGTCTGCCGGTGATGGCCGCGCTGCCCTGGGAGCCGGACACCGCCGCCTACCTCGCCGGCACCGGCAGCGCCCCGCGAAAGCTGAACAAGTCCGCGCTCCTGGGCGCCGCCCGCACCGCCCTCGGCCACCTCCAGGCGGCCGCCTCCCGGCGAGCCCTGCACCAGCAGTACCCGCCGACCCCTGCGGCGCCGACCCCTCCAGCGCTGGCCGCCCAGCCGGCACCGGCTGCCCTCCCGGCACAGGCACAGGCCACTCCTCAGGTTGCCGGGGTTCTTCAGCGCCTGGGTCAGGGACGGGTGGATCCCCGTGTCTGATACCCAGCAGCGCCCTGACGGCCCGACCGCGCACGGCCCCGCCGACATCGCCGGCCTGCTCGCCGGCCGTATCGGCACGACCCGCATTCCCCAGCCCACGACGGCACCAGTCCCGACCCCCGCGCTGCCAGCTCCCGCCCGCCCGGCGGCGGCCGCCAGTGCGGGCGCGGTCCCGAAGTTGGCCGGGCTGCCGGGCCAGCTGCCGGTCGCCTGGGAGGTGATCGAGGCCCTCCAGGCCGAGGTGTCCGCCGAGTTGTCCGCGCACGACCCCAGCCGCCTGCTGGAGGAGAACGACAGGAGGGCCCAGGCCCGGTCCATGGTGACCACGGCCGTCGCCAAGTGGTCCACGAAGTACTCCCACGGCCACTCCTCCCTCTCGACGGCCGAGGAACACGCCATCGGAGCGGCGGTGTTCGACGCGATGTTCCGCGGTGGCCGCCTCCAGGGCCTCCTCGACGAGGAAGGCGTCGAGGACGTCATGGTCGACGGGATCCGCGCGCACATCGAGTACTACGACCGGCCCCGCCGCAGCATCGACCGCGTTGCCGACTCACACGCCGAGCTGATCACCTGGGTCAACCGCATGGCCGGCCTGTCCGGCCACGGAGAGCGCGCCCTGACCCAGGCCACCCCAAACGTCGGCTTCCGCATGCCCGACGGGTCCCGCGTCACCGCGAGCCTGCTCACCACCCGCCCGTCGGTGGTCATCCGAAAGCACCGCATCCGCAATCACGGCATCGACGAGCTCATCCAGTGGGGCTCCATCAACCCGCTGCTGCGGGCCTTCCTCCTGGCCTGCGTCCAGGCGAAGCTCAACATCCTGGTCGTCGGCGACATGGGCGCCGGCAAGACCTCGCTGCTGCGCGCCCTGGGCCGGGAGATCCCGCCCGGCGAGCGGATCGCGACCCTGGAGTCCGACCGCGAGCTCTACCTGGACGAGCCCGGGCCGCCGGACAAGCCGGGCCCCCTCACGTTCGCTTTCGAGGCCCGCCAGTCCAACGGCGAAGTCCGCGGAGGCAACGCGTCAGGCGAGGTCACCATCGGCGACATGTTCCCCACCGCTCTGCGCTACAACGTCAACCGGGTGATCGTCGGCGAGGTCCGCTCCACCGAGGTCCTCCCCATGCTCCAGGCGATGTCCGCGGGCGGCTCCGGCTCGATGTGCACCCTGCACGTCCGCCGCCCGCACGCGATCATCTCCCGCCTCGTACAGCTGTGCACCGAGGCCGGCATGCAGACGGAGGCCGCCAACCACCTGATCGCCTCCGCGATCGACGTGGTCGTCTACCTCACCTACCTCGACGAGACCGCCATCGGCGGCCGCAAGCACCGCTTCGTCTCGCACATCTACGAGGTCCACGACGTCGTCGGCGAGGGCGGACGCCCCACCACCAGCGAACTCTTCGCCCCCCACGGCGACGAACCGCGCGCCGTGTACCGCAACATGCCGTCGTACATAGACGCCCTGGAGCGCACCGGCACCTTCGACCGCCGCTGGCTGACCCAGAACCCCGAAGGCGCTTGGGGCCCGCCCATGAAGGTGGTGAAGCGATGACCGACCTGCAGAACAGGAAGCCCTGTGACCCGCGAAATCGCCTACATCGCCGCCCTCACGGGAGCAGCCGTGGTCCTCACAGGCCTGCTCGTGTGCTGGCTGAGCTGATGACCGAACCAGAGATCCGGGAGGTGCGGTGAACTCCTCGCAGCTCGCTCTCGTAGCCGCGCTGTGCGCCCTCGTCATGGTCCTCGCGGGCCTGATCGCCGTACGCGAGTGGCGCGGCCGCGTGGTGGACCCGACGAAGCCCGCCTCCCGCCGAGCCAGCCGGATCCGCGCGGCGAAGGCGACCCTGCCCGAGGCCTGGCAGCGCCGCTGGCGCGCCGTGGTCACCACCGCCGGGATCACCGTCCTCGCGGTGTGGGCGTGGACCGGGTGGCCCGTCCACGGCATTCTCGCCGGTGCCGCGGTCCTGGGCTTCCCCTTCCTCCTCAACCCCGGAACCGCCGCCGAGCAGCGCATCGAGCGCCTGGAAGCGATCGGGCAATGGCTCAACGGCCTGGCGGGCATCCACACCGCGGGCATCAGCCTCGTGCAGACCATCCGCGCCAGCGCCCGCAACGCCCCCGCACCCATCGCCGCCAACGTGCGGGCGCTCGATGAGCGGCTGCGCTCCGGCATGGACTCCAAGCAGGCCTTCGCCCTGTTCGCCGACGAACTCAGCGACGGCGTCGTGGACCACGTTGCGCTGCTCTTCCAGTCCCACGCGGCGAACATGGGCCCCGGCCTGTCGACCGCCCTGGAGGCGCTCGCGGTGACGATCCACCAGCAGGCCGCCGACGCCCGCGACATCGAGTCCGACCGCGCCAAGATCCGCAAATCCAGCAGGATCGTCTCGATCGTCATCTGCATCGTCTTCGTTGGCTGCATGCTCAACGAAGCCTGGTCCGCCTGGTACCAGTCCCCGGCCGGGCAGCTCGCCCTCGCGATCCTCGGCGGGCTCTTCGCCTGGACGCTGTCCTGGCTGCGCCGGGCCGCCGTGACGAAGCCGGACCCCCGCCTCCTCAATCCGCTGACCCCGGCTGAGCCGGCCGCCGCCATGGGAGCCGCCCGATGATCCCCATGGAAGCGGTCCTGCCCGCGGCGGCCGCCGGCGCCCTCACCGGGGTCGCCATCCGCGCCCTGTGGCCGGCCCGGCCCGACGTCGTCTCCGTCATGGACCGGCTCGACGCCGACCACATCGCCCGCCAGCCCAGGATCACCGCCATCAGCACCGGGTCCCTGCCCGAGAAGGTCGGCACCCGCCTCCTGGCGGGCTTCGGTGAGCGGATCACCCTGCCCGTCCGTGACCTCAACCTCCTGCGGATCAGCCCCGCCGAGCACCTCGGCAAGCGGGCCCTGTTCGCGTTGTACGGGCTGGTACTGCCGCAGCTGGCCAGCGCGCTCCTATCGATGCTGGGCGTGAGCCTGCCGTTCGTGATGCCGGCCGCCGCCGGCCTCGGCCTCGGCGCTCTGTTCTGGCTGTGGCCCGGCCAAGAGGTCAGGAAGGAGGCGGCGGCCGCCCGCCTCGTCGTACGGCACGCCGCCGCCTCCTACCTCGACCGCGTCGCTTTGGCCCGTATCGCCAACTCCGGCGCCGCCCAGGCCCTGACCGACACCGCCGACGTGGGCGACGGATGGATCTTCGAGCGGATGCGACAGGCCTTCTACGAGGCAGACCTCGCCGGCGTCACCGTCTGGGACGCCCTCAAGCAACTCGGCGAAGAACTCGACATCCCCGAACTGACCCGGCCCGCCGACACCCTCGCCCTCGCGGGCGACGGCGCCGCCGTCTACACCACCCTCCAGGCCCAAGCCCGCCAGCTGCGCGTCGCGATCCTCTCCGACGCCAAGGCCCAGGCCAACGAGGCTTCGACGTCCATGGTGCTGCCGGTGACCTTCGCCGTGCTGCTCATGCTCGTCTTCGTCGTGCTGCCGCCCGTCGTCAGCATGTTCAACGGCTAGAACACAGAGGAGAACACCATGCACATCCGCGCCCTGACCACCGTCCTCGCCGCCCGCTGGGAGCGCCTGAAGAACGCGGGCGACGCCGGGCAGACTTCGGCCGAGCTCGCCGTCATCGCCGGCGTTGTCATCGCCATCGCCATCGCGGTCGTCGCCGCGATCAAGACCTTCACCGACGCCAAGATCCCGCTCATCAGCGGCAGCTGAACCAACCACCAGGAGGAAAGGAAGCGGCGTGAAAGACCAGGTCAGCAACCGGTGGCGGCGCCTACGGGCCCGCCTGCGGGCCGAAGGCGACGATCGAGGCTCGGGCAGCGTGGAGCTGGCCGTGCTCGCCGTCGTCGTGCTGTTCCTGGTCTTCGCCGCGATCCAGACCGGCATGTATTTCCACGCCCGCTCCGTCGCCCGCTCCGCCGCCACCCAGGGAGTCGAGGCCGGACGCCAGCTCGGCGCCGGCCCCGGCGACGGCGTTGCCCAGGCCCAGGAACTCCTCGACAAGTACGGCACCGTCCGCGGCGCGAGCGTCTCCGCCGACGGCAGCGGTCCGGAGCAGATCCGCATCACCGTCCGCGGCACCGTCGCCACCCTCGTCCCCGGACTCGAACTGGACGTCGTCCAGAGCGCCGAGGCTCCCGTCGAGCGCTGGGTGGCAGCACAGTGAACCGGGCACGGCGCATCAACTGGCGCGAGGACCGGGGCAGCTACTCGGTTGAGACCGTCATCCTCGCCCCGGCCATCATCGCCCTCATGCTGCTCATGATCGCCTTCGGGCGGATCACGGACGCCTCCGGCGCCGTGGACGGCGCCGCCCGCGCGGCCGCCCGCGCCGCCTCGCTGGAACGGGAGGCCGGCGCCGCGCAG